>NZ_JANUCR010000001.1:0-300000 GCF_024807655.1 Methanococcus voltae
TTAGGTTATTATTTTATTAGGTTATTATTTTATTAGGTTATTATTTTATTAGGTTATTATTTTATTAGGTTATTATTTTATTAGGTTATTATTTTATTAGGTTATTATTTTTATCAATAATCAAAACTTATTAAATATATAAAATTCAAAAATAATATATGATTAAAAGTAGGTATAAAATTTTAAAGTGGGATTATGGAAATTGAAGAAAAAGAAAAAGAAAATTTAAAAAATAACGCCAATAATATTAATAATAATTTAAATACCTCGCACGATGGCGAATTACATAGCGAAAGGGAATACTGTAAAAAGATTTTAGACGTAAAATATAACCCATATGAAGGATTTCACCCGGCTACAGAAAAAGATGACAAAGGAAAAAAAGTTTTTATTGATGCTAAAAAAATATGCAGGATATTTGGCACAGACGTAAAAACGAAAGTTCTAAACGATGTAAACCTTAAAATCTATGAAAAAGAATTCGTAATGATATTGGGACCGAGTGGGTGCGGTAAAACTACTTTAATGAATATATTAGGCTTATTAGATACGCCTTCATCAGGCAAATTATACATAAATAACAAATTAACCAGTAATATGGCAGAAAGCGAGAGAGCCGTTTTCAGACGTAAAATAGGCGGATTTATATTTCAACAATTCCATTTAATCAATACTTTGACAGCTTTGCAAAACGTCGAGCTACCGATGGTTTTAGATAATTTAGAAACTGAAACTCGAACTCAAAGAGCAATGCGATTATTAAACTTAGTGGGTTTAAAAGGCAAAGAACACAATAGACCATCTCAATTATCAGGAGGGCAACAGCAAAGGGTTGCAATAGCAAGAGCTTTATCGAACAAACCTAAAATATTATTTGCTGACGAACCTACGGGTAATTTAGATAGTGTCAGTGGTAAACAAGTCATGAAACTTATAAAAGAATTACACGACCAAGGAATAACGGTTATTATGGTCACACACGATAGTACACTTTTAAAATACGCTACAAAGGTTATTAAAATGAAAGATGGACTTATTGAAGAATTATTACAAAGGGATGAATAAATTTAAATTTTAATTTAAAATAAAATAAAATAAAATAAAAAAGATATTATATTTTTATATATGCTTATATTATTGCGATTATTATTAATATACTGGGTCATTATGCTCTACAGATAAGTATAATTGCCCTTTTGGTTTATTATTTACGAAATCACCAATGTATTTGTAGTATGCACCTTTTATTTGGGTTCCTTCGTCTTTTTTAGTTAATTTAATAAGTGGGTCTTCAACGATTCCCTCATATTCGAAAGATGGCAATTTGGATTTTAAAGGACCGTTAATTACAATTGCCCCTTTTAACATTTCTCCGCCCGCTCTTCCTTCAACTTCACCGTTGAGCATAATTATTCCACCATTTTGGTGAACACCCGGCATAATTTTACAGTTTCCATTTATTACAATTAAACCTTTTTTCATATATTCTCCGATTTCGGTTCCTACATTTCCGTTAATTGTAATTTTACCGCCGTTCATTCCTCTCCAGTCGCCCCTATAAGCTGAACCTACGTAATCTTTTGCATTTCCGTTAATTACGATTTCGCCACCTTTTAAGTTTTGACCTACCCAGCACTCTGCATTTCCGTTTACAGTGATTTTACCACTTTTCATTTCAGCTCCGACGTACATACCAGCATCACCATTTACGATGATTTCGCCGCCATCCATTTTTTCGCCGATTCTTTTTAATTTCATTGAAGAGCCATTGATTATAACTTTTAAAGTCGCATCTCCGTCATCATTTTCATTTACAACTACATCACATAATTCATCTACGGAAATTTTTTTATTTCCTTGAGGTAATTGAATTTTTTTGATTTCTTCGATACCCATATCTTGGAGATTTTTAGGCAATAAGCTGTCTAATTCCACAGGCACGTCAATCTCTGCATTAACTGTGAATATAACTTCTTTCATTATTTCACCCGTTTATTTGGTGATTATTTAATAATTTGAATCCATTTTATTATTTTTATTATTTTTATTATTTTATTGGTGTTATTATATTATTTTATTATTTTATTATTGAGTTATTTTAATTTTTATTTTAAGTTATTTAAGTTTAAAAAATTAAATTAGTTGATATTTTAGTATTTTAGTATTTTATTTAATTTCTGTTGCATCGATGTTTATAGGTTCCCATTGATTAGCGTAAGCTTCTTGAACTGGGTAATTCTCGATGTTAACTGAGTAATATTTCTTAAATCTTACTGTTAAATCCTTCATTAATTCAGCTTCTAATTCTTCGTTTATCTTAGCATCTACGTAGATTGTGTTTCCGAATACTTCTTTAACTACATTTCCATCTTTAACTACGATTTCACCGTCTTTAAATGCGTAGCTTGCTTCAAGGAATGCTTTTTCAATCTTTTTACCGTTTTTCTCTTCTGGGTCGATGTCGTAGATTGCGATGTCTGCTCTTGCACCTAAACCTAAGTGTCCCCTATCGTCGCTTAAACCGAGTACTTTTGAAGTATTAGCTCTTGTAATTTTAGCTATTTCGTACATGGTGTACTCTCTGTCTGTATCGGTTATATGGCTCTTTTGAGCTGCCCATTTGTGAACTCTGTTCTCAATCCAGTCTTTTCTGTATTCTTCACTGATTAACCACGCAATAACTCTTGGATATCTGATAAATGGTCCTGCGTTAGGGTGGTCAGTTGTTAAAATAACTTTATCGGAATTAGCGTGTAAGAATAAATCTAAACCGATAGCCCATTGTAATGAGTATACGGGTCCTTTAGGTGAGTAGATAAATGGAACTACACCGGAACCTGTTTCAAGCTCAACATCACAGTTTGCCCATTTTAAACCATTTGTCATATGCAAATCATATTCCATTGGTCCGTCTGCGGTCATTGTGGTTGTTTCGTCAAGTGTAATCTGCCCAATGTCCACCATTAAGTGGTCATTCTTGTTTACATACTCCGCCATTTCTACACCTTTACTTACACAGTCTTTCCAGCTTGTACCGCCGTAAGAGTGGAATTGTAAGTGAGTATTGTAGTAAACTGTGTCCCTTTTACCGAACTTAGGTTTTGCTTTGATATCTTTTACGCATTCCATAGTTTCGAGTGTAGTTTCCCAGTTTCCAGGGTGTCCTAAATTGTTAGGATGTACGTGAATTGAGTGAGGGAGACCTAACATTTCGTTTACTTGCGCTAAACCTCTTACAATGTCTCTTGGAGTAATTCCAAAGTAAGGGATTTCGTCATCTAATCCGTGAACGTTTTTACCCCAACCCCAAGCTTCCGTACCGCCAGGGTTAACGATTTTAATTGCAAATCCTCTTGTAGCTTTCAAAAGCCAAGCTACGTAAGCTGCACACATATTTAAATCGCCAGCTTTTAAGTATTCTAAAACCATCCAGTTATTACCAAATAATGGCATAGCTGCTTTGTCGATTTGTGGCAAGTCGATGAACTCTTCGTGTGTGTGTCTTGCGATTAATGGAGGCATAGCTGCTTCTATAACTGTTGTATATCCCATACCAGAATATTGGTATCCTGTTTTATATGTGGAAGGTACTGAAAACCCAGAACCTTTTCTTAAGCCTTCTCTGTTCCAGATATCTTTTTTACTGTCTTCTGGTCTTAATGTTCTACCCGTATTTACCTTAGCACCTGCAATGTGGCTGTGAGAGTCTACACCGCCCGGCATTACTATTTTATTGTTTGCATCAAGCACAGTAGCGTTGTTAGAAACACTTTCTACAATTCTGCCGTCTTTGACACAGATATCCATTTTTTCGCCGTCTACTTTATTGGTAGGGTCGTATACGGTACCATTTTTAATGATGTATTCCATGAAATCACCCTTGAATATCCATATTTATAATTTTAATATTCTAATTTCTATCAGTATTTAATAATTTAAGGTCATTTAGTTGATATTTTTTGAATTTTTCAATTAGTAATGATATATAACAACATATTAATTTTTAATAAAACCAATTATAATTTATTATAAACTATTACAATCTACTATATTTTAGTATAATTTAGCAATATTTATCAAAAATTACTCAATATATGCTTGTCTCATCAATTCAGTCATCATTAAGACTTTTTTATTGGTTTTTTCAACATCCACCGCAATAGGTCCCTTAAAGGAAGGCATTGCCGTACTTTCAGTATCTGGAAGAACAACTCTGTTTGCCCAAGGTCCCATCGGTATGAATATCATTCCTGCAGGAGCTTCTTCTTTGGTGGTTATTACATTTACAACGACGTTTCCATAGTCTGATATAACTTCAATGGCATCACCGTCTCTAACGCCCAATTTAAGCATATCATTACCGTTCATGTAGCAAACTGCCGCAGCCTTTTTGTAAAGTTCCAAGTTTTTGCCTGCTTCTATGGCTTCACCTTGCCATATGGTTCTACCTGTATTTAGCATGAATTTCATATAATCACCTATTCAGTTAATAACCGTTAATTTATTAACTAAATTCAATTTATGATTTAATTCTAATTTAAATTTTATTTTTTAAGCTTAAATCTTATTTAATAAAGTTTTAGTTGATTAATTAATTATTAATTTTTTTTTGATATTTTATGGATTATGAAATATGTTAATATTAATTTAAGAATTACACCGCTATAATTCAAAAATTAAAATTTTATTTAAGGTATTTTATTATTTTATTATTTTATTATTTATTTCTTGATAATTTCGAGTTCTATTGCATCTACAGGGCAAGCTTCAATACAAGCACCGCAACCACCGCATAATTCCGGTTTTAAAACGGTTACAACCCCATTTTCAATTCTCATTATCAATTTTTCATCACTACTTGGACCTTTGCCACCGAATACATCAGCATCTTGTGCGTTTACAGGACAAGCTACAACACAGTTTCCGCAACCGTGGCATCTTTCAGGGTACACTTTAAGACTGTACATTTAATCACCTTTATGTATTTACGTTTAATATGTTTAAAGAATCTGAAATCAATTTAAAAAATTAAATTAATTCAATAATTTTGAGAATGCTTTTTCCCAAGCTGGCGCTTTTGCATCAGTCATGTTTATTTTTGTTCTCTTAACTTCTAACGCACTTACCGGACAAGCGTGTGTACAAGCTCCGCATAATACACATACATCCTGGTTAACTTCAACTCTCGGAGTAATTTCCCCTTGTACTTTTGATTTAGGGAATACTAACGCATTACATGGGCATACTGAAACACAAGCTCCACAGGCATTACATGCTTTTTCGTTAACAATTAATTCTCCTTCGAAAGGCTTTTGAACTTCGATAGCTTCAGCAGGACAGATGTTAGCACACCATCCGCAAGTCACACATAATTCCTTATCGATGTTTGTTTGTCCTTTAATTTCCTTGTAAAGCTCAGGTTTTGGAATTCTGCTTGCTAATGGACATTTGTAGCAAATTGCTTCAATTGCATCGTGTGGACAAGCTTTTTCACATACTTTACAGTATACACAAGCATCTGTATCTACAACGATTTCTTTGTATGGTTTCAATGATTTAGAGTTTAAATCATTTGGTATTAATTGAATAGCGTCAGCAGGACAGTATTCTGCACAGATACCACATAAAACACACTTGTCATTGAAGTTAATTTCTCCTAAAACAAGTGTTTTTCTTTCTGGGAGCTCTCTTTCAACTTCGATAGCGCATTGTGGACATACGATTTCACATTGCTCACATAAAACACATTTATCTTGGTTTAAAGTGATGTCTCTTTTTATTTTTGGGTATTGTTCCATTTCTTTGATGGATTTGCCGTTGATTGACAAGTTCATTGCATCAAATGGACAAGCACAGGCACACATACCGCATAAAACACATTTTTCGGAGATATCTACTTTATCAGCTTCGATGTCCCCTCTGAAGATAGCACCTAAAGGTCCCATTTCAATAGCTTTTGTTGGGCAAATTTCACTACAAATTCCGCAACCAACACAAACACAATCTTCCCATTTTAAGATTCTGCTTTCCACGCCCTCTCTTTTAATTTGGATGACGCCTTCATTTTGGTCTTTAATAACATTTTTCATTATATGCCTCCATCCATACGTACAATTACAATGAATAACTATTATGAATTATTAACTAAGCATAAATAATAGATATTTAGCTAATTTATCATAATAAAGGTATTAAAATTATATTTGTGGGTTATATAATTCAATAATGATTAGTCAATAATTATTGATTGATATATAAATAATATTTAATTAATAATTAAATGATAGTTAACCGATATCTAATTAATATTTGATTAATATTCATAGAATATCGATATTTTAAAAATATATTAATTTACCGTAGTAATATTGATTAACATTTAAATTATATCCATAAATTTAATATTATTCGTATTTTTATATGTTTATATTTTCATATTTCACATTTCATATTTTCAATGTTTATGAAAATTACAAATCACAACAATGCGGCATCAAATTATATTTTATGGCTGGTCAAAATCCTGAGAAATCAGTTCAAATTTTAATTTTCCAGTACTTTTAAATCGTATTGCTGAAACAGGGCACTCATCAATACAATCACCACATAAAACGCACGCTTGATGGTCTATAGAAATACCGATGTTGTCAGTATTGTTTACAGCACCATAAGGGCACTCTAAACACTTTCCACAACCTATACAAGCATTTGATTTGTAGATTATCGCAATGTCATACAAAGAATTTATTAATTTCTTAGTAAGTTGTTTATTATCACTCAATGAACTTATTATGGGTATACTTAACTCCATTGGTAATTTAACAATCTTTTCAGAAACTTCAATTACTTTTCTGGAGGGATACCTACCGTGCAAATAATGGGAAACGATTGAGCGGTCCATTTCAAGATAGTCGGCAATTTCACGTTGTAATTTACCGTCTTTCCTTAAATTTAGTGCTACTATCGATTTAATCCCTGACAATATATGTTCTGGCATACTTTCATCTCGTGTGAGTCATATACATATAGTCTCGTAGAGTATATAAATAATTGCTCTAAATTCAAGTCGAAAGATATATATAGTAATGTGGGTTAGGCTAACATCCTATTAAGCGTGATTAAAAAATAAAATTTTTAAAATATGAAAATTTTAGGGAGTAAATGTAATTTAAAGAATGATTAACTTAGTTTACTATGTTAACGTATTTTAATTACATATGTTAAAAAGTTATAACTAAAAAGTAATTAAATATTGTCTTAAATTTACTAAAAATTGCTAAAAATTTGCTAAAAAAATATTTTTTTTATAATTTTTATAATTATGTGAGTTAGCCACACGTTTATAATTTTTCTACTATAATGGGTAATTCCGAAAGACTATTTATGGAATAATCTGCAATTGTTTCTTTATTATCACTGTATTTTCCTTTAAATATTCTAACCGTTTTCATACCTAACGATTTAGCAGGTATTATATCCCTATCTTCCCTATCGCCCACATAAACAACTTCTTCAGGCTTTAAATCCATTTTATTTAATCCGTGTTGAAAAAATTCAGGATAGGGCTTCCCAAGTCCAAACTCTTCTGAAGTAATTACTTCATCAAAAAATGGACATATTGACAATCTTATTAATTTTTCCCATTGTTTTAGGGTAACTCCATCTGTTAATATCCCTAATTTCAAACCTTTGCTTTTTAAGTTAATTAAAGAACTTGTTGTATCGGGAAACGGTCGTAATAATGAAAATTTAACATTATGGTAGGTTATAATCCCTGTAGCAATAATTTTTGGGTCGTGATATCCCTTTAAAGCCTTTACTAAATCATTAAAGTGCATACTATAGTTAGAACCCTTTTGTAAGATTATACGATTAAGAACTTTTTCAGCTTCTTCTTCAGACGTGTGCAATCCTGCATCCATCATTGCTTTTAAAGCTTCTTTTCGTGCTCTTCGAGCAAATTCTGAAGAATTATACAGGGTATCGTCAAGGTCAAATAATACGCCTTTAATCACATTTTCACCAAAATTTCTATTTCTTTATTATTGGGTATTTTTAACTTTATTTTGCACCATTTTAAAAATACCTACAAAATCGTCCTCTGTGCTAATTGGAACTATGATTAAGCCTAAATCTTTGTGTCTTTCGACCCATTCATTGTCATAAGCCGGTATATCAATTTTAACAGGCTCATCCAGTGGATTTCCTACGATTACGTTTTGATAAGGGAATGCTTCAGCTTCGCCTTCTTCATAGGGCTGTACAGTTTCTCTGATATAGCCACCCAATGACATAGTTAGTTTGGGTAATAATACCATTTTGGGCATAATTCCACCTGTTTTAAGTTTATTAACTAATATTAACTAATATCGAGTAATTGCGCATATTATAATTACTCTTCTAATAAATAAAAATATATAAAATATGCGATAATATTTCTATAACAGTAAGTATCTTAAATTTAACGTAATTTAATTTAAGTTGTTTAAAATTAATATATTGGTAAGTTATATATTTTTATATAATATTTATAGATTTAGGTGATTCATTTTTTAAAAAAATCTTATAAAAATATTATAAAAATATTATAAAAATATTATAAATTAGTTATTAAAAATTTATATTATAACTTAAAATTAAATTGGAAAATTAAAAACTTAAAACAAATAAAAGACAGGTGAATTTATGAATATTTTGATATTATTGGGTTGCCCAGAACCTCCGTTATTAATTCCATCATTTATGTTTTTATTGAATTTACTCAAAAACAAAGGTCATCAAGTTTACGTAGCGGGAAACCCCTCTGCATTAAAATTAATCGAATCTGCAGACCCCGAACATCACTATTTAAAAGGAGTAGGATTCCAACCAATCGACAATGGGCTAAAAGAAAAATTCGATGTTGATTATATTTTTGGATTAACACATAACGATGCAGGCGTTAATTACATTATTACATACAAAATGGTATACAATAAAGATACTTCCGCTTTAGTATTTGGTACTGGCGATTTAGAAAGTTTATCCAAAATATTAAATGAAAATGGTGTCGAAAATAAAAGTATGCGTGCATTCCATAATCCTACGCCCATAAATGTTATGTTAAAAAGAATATTCAGTGATTTTTAAAAAGTAATATAATTTATATAATTTAAAATAAATTAAAAAAATTAAAAAAATTAAACTTAAAAATGTAAGTAAAAACAATTAAAATTTATTTAATTAGTTTTTTTCCAATTTTATTTCATAATCGTGGATTACAGGATTTGCTAATAATTTATTGCACATTTCTGTTAATCTTTCCATTGCTTTTTCTTCATTTTCTGCGTCGAACTCTAATTCAATACTTTTGAATGATTTAACATCATTTACTTCATTAAATCCTAAAAAGTTTAATGCTTTTAATATTGTTTGTCCTTCAGGGTTTAAAACACCTTTTTTTAATTTAACAGTAATTTCAGCTTTATACAAATTATCACCTTTATTATTAGTATTACTATTAATATTACTATTAGTATTACTATTAGTATTATTCTTTAATATTCTTGTTTTAATTAATTATAGTTAATATATATTCAATTATTCCAATAATCCCATTCTTTTAGCTACTACTTCATATTTTTCAAGAACGTTTCCTAAATCTTTTCTAAATACGTCTTTGTCCATTACGTCATTTGTTTCTTTGTCCCATAATCTCATTGTGTCAGGGCTTATTTCATCTGCTACAACTAATTTACCGTCATTTGTGAGACCGATTTCAATTTTATAATCCACTAATTTTATGCCGATATTGTCAAAGTATTTAACTAAAACGTCATTTACTTTTAAACCGATTTCCTTAATTTCGTTTAATTGTTCAAGTGTAGCAATTTCAAGAGCTAAAGCAATGTCGTAGTTTAACATGGGGTCGCCGTAATCGTCATTTTTATAGTCAAACTGTACAATAGGAGTTTTTAACGTTTTTCCTTCTTCGAATGGGTATCTTCTGCATAAGCTACCTGCGGTTATGTTTCTAACGATTACTTCGATTGGTACGATTTTAACACTTTTAGCGATTGTAGTTGTAGGTTCGATGTATTCGATGAAATGTGTAGGAATTCCTGCTTCTTCAAGGACTCTAAACAATTCTGCTGAAATCAATGCGTTTAAGTATCCTTTTCCACTTTTTACGTCGTGTTTTGCACCATTTCCTGCTGTTATGTCGTCCCTAAATTCAACTAAAACGGTATCGTTGTCAATTTCGTAAATTGATTTAGCTTTTCCAGTATATAATGGTTGTTTTGACTTTATTTGTTCTAAATCGTAAGATGTCATTTTATCACCAGTATTATGATATATTCATATGATTAGTTTATAATAATTAGTTATTGTATTCGATTAATTGGAATTATTTTATATTGTATTCATTATTAATTATATTTTATAATATGGTATCCATTTTTAATATTTAAACCTAATTAAGAATATATTTTATTAGAATATAAATTCATATTTACTTTTCGCCGACCGCCCAGAGGCAGTTGGGCAGAGGCAGTCAAACATAATGTATAAAATATATTTACTTTTCGCCAATCGCCCAGAGGCAGTTGGGCAGAGGCAGTTGGGCATAAGATATAAATTTATATATTATGAATTATTAGTTAAAAGTACATAAAGTATAATTTTATTGATTTAAAAACATAAAATTTGAATGATTAAAAGGTGTTATTATGGAAAACGTTGTTATAACAGTTATTGGATTAGATAAACCTGGTATTGTAGCAGGAATCACAAAAATCATTGCAGACAGCAATTCGAACGTTATTGATATAAAACAAACCATTATGGAAGATTTATTCACTATGATTATGATGATTGACATTGAAAGTTCAAACAAACAATTATCAGAACTCAAAGACGAATTAGAAAAATTAGGGGCAGAAATAAACGTTAAAATTACTGTTCAGCACGAAAACATCTTTAAATATATGCATAGAATTTAATTCTATTATTTTATTTTATTATTATTTTATTATTATTTTATATATTTATTTTTGGAGTTATTCATTTATTTTTTTTAATAATTTTTAGTATTGGGTTTATTTTCAAGTTTTAATGCGCTTATTGTATTATACTACATATTTTTATTATCCTACACAATACTCTTATAAAAATATAAATTATTTATACGATGATAAAATAAATTAAACTAAATTAAAATAAGAAAATGAATAAATCAAAATATTTAAAGTTAAAATTTAAACGTTAAAATTAAAAGTTAGAAATAGGCGATTTTATGATATGGAATAAAACCATCGAATGTATGGAAAGAGAAGAAATGCGAGAACTACAAAGCAAAAGACTTTGCGAGACTGTTAACCGTGTTTATTACAATGTGCCATTTTACAGAAACAAAATGCAAGAGTTGGGTGTATACCCTGAAGACATCGAAAGTATTGATGACATAGTAAAATTACCATTCACTACAAAACAGGATTTAAGAGATAACTACCCTTTTGGAATATTTGCAAGCCCGATGGAGGATATAGTCAGAGTTCACGCATCTTCTGGTACTACGGGTAAACCTACAGTTGTAGGATATACACGTAAAGACATTACCATTTGGTCAGAAATCGTAGCAAGGACCTTGAACTTTGCAGGAGTTTCTAAAGATGATTTCATACAAATTGCATATGGTTATGGTCTTTTTACCGGAGGATTAGGTTTGCACTATGGCGGTGAGAGACTCGGTGCCACAGTTGTACCGATATCTGGAGGAAATACGGAAAAACAGATACAATTGATGCAAGACTTTAAATCAAGTGTAATTGCTTGTACTCCATCTTACGCCCTTTATTTAGCTGAATCTATGCAAGAACGTGGTATCGACCCTAAAAGTTTAAATTTAAAGGTAGGTATTTTCGGAGCTGAGCCTTGGACTGAAGCAATGCGTGAAAAAATAGAGGATAGCTTTGACATTAAAGCATACGATATATACGGATTGAGTGAAGTTATGGGTCCTGGGGTAGCTTGCGAGTGTGAATCGAAAGCTGGTTTACATATTAATGAAGACCATTTCGTACCAGAAATTATTGACCCTAATACACTTGAACAACTCCCTAATGGTCAAAAAGGTGAGTTAGTATTTACAACCATCACAAAAGAGGGTTTACCACTCTTAAGATACAGGACAAGGGATTTAACAAGTCTTAATTATGAAAAATGCGAATGTGGTAGGACACTTGTAAGAATGAACAAATGTACGGGTAGAAGCGATGATATGCTCATTATTAGAGGTGTTAATGTATTCCCATCACAAATTGAGAGTGCTTTGCTCAAAATAAACGAAGTTTTACCTCACTATATGCTTGAAGTGGATAGAGTAAATAACTTAGATGTATTGAATGTTCTTGTAGAAGTAGACCCTGTATTTTTCTCCGACAAGATTAAAGAACTTGAACAACTAAATAAAAGGATTAAAAAAGCAATTGTGGACATAATTGGAATTAACGTAAGTGTAAAATTAGTAGAACCTAAAACACTCGGTAGAAGCGAAGGAAAATCAAAAAGAGTAATTGACAAAAGAATTATTCAATAATAAAATATAATAAAATATTTTGGAGATATAAGCTGTTATTATATACTGAATAATAAATAATTTGAGAATAAATCGAATATTGCTTATATCACAAAATATAAAATAAATAATAAAAATATAAAATAAATAATAAAATAAATGAGTTCATATAGTTCATATAATTAATAATTTTAATAATTTTAATAATTATTCAGTGGTGAAGGTTATGATTGCTAAACAATTGTCTGTATTTTTAGAAAATAAATCTGGTAGATTATACGAAGTAATGGAAATTCTCGAAAAAGAAAATATTAATATCGTAGCTTTGAGTGTTGCAGATACTACAGAGTATGGAATTTTGAGGATGGTAGTTTCAGACCCTGAAAAAGCTTTAAAAGCACTTAAAGATAATTTATTTTCCGTTGGCTTAACAGATATCGTATGTATTTGTATACCAAATGTAGTTGGCTCATTTTCAAAAGCTTCAAGATACCTCTCTGAAGAAGGTATTAGTATTGAATATATGTATGCTTTTGCGTTAAATGACAAAGCATTAGCAGTTTTAAGAACAGAAGACAACGAAAAATGTATTGAAGTACTTACTAACAAAGGTATTGAAGTTGTAAGTTCAGAAAGGTTAAAAAAGATTTAATTACGATATTTTAAAAATTTTAAACATTTATTTTTTATTTTACTTTATTATTTTACTTTATTATTTTACTTTATTATTTTACTTTATTATTTTACTTTATTATTTTACTTTATTATTTTACTTTTTTAGTTTATATTATCATTTAGTATTTTTATGGTTATACTTTATCTTACTTTATCTTACTTTATTTTATTTTATTTTATTTTTATATTTTTAGAATCATTTATAATAATCATTTACATATAGTTTATATTGTTAAAGTATTAAATATAATTAAAATAATTACTAAAAGTAAAATTAATTAAGAGTATAATATTATTAAGATTATTATTGTGTGATACCAATGTTGCAAGAAATCAAAGCATTAATTGCATTTATGACTAAAATACCTATTTCAAATATAACTTGTGGTTTTGAAGATATGGCCAAATATTTTTGGGTTATGCCACTAATCGGGACACTGATAGGAGTTTTTGGAGCTTTAATAGCTTATGGGCTTCATCTTATTGAATTTTCAGCCCCATTAATTGCAAGTATTATAATATTATGTACACTTCTTTACATGCAAGGATTTCATCACGTTGACGGATTGGGGGATTATGGCGATGCTTGGATGGTTATGGGGACTAAAAGAAAAAAATTAGACGTAATGAAAGATGTAAATATTGGTATAGGCGGAATAATGTTCTTACTTTTAGTTGAACTAACGTCGATATTTGCAATAGCACATATTTACAGCACCGTCTCAATTTTTGAATTTATGAAATATATAATACTTGTAGAAACTTGTTCAAGACTTGTATTATTGGCGTGTGCTACTTGTGGTATTCCTGCAACCGAAGGTACTGGTCGCTATTTAGTTAAAAAATCTAATGAAATGTTCTTATTAATAGGTTTATTAACTCCTTTAGCACTTGGTTATCTATTGGGCGCATTTAAAATAGCAATTATGCTTGCCACGGTTTCAGCATTCTTTGGAATGTATTTTGCTTGGAATTCAAACAAGAAACTTGGCTGTGTCACGGGCGATATATTAGGGGCTTCTGTTGAATTAAGTAGAGCTTTACTATTAGTTTTGATTATTGCATTAGCTCCTGCTGTTAAATATGGTATTCTTAACATATAAGTATTAAATGATTAAGTAAACTAATAAAAAAATAGGATTAATAAAAAATTATTTTAGTGGTAGAATGTTAAAAAATTCAGAAATAATCGAAAATGGCATAATTGAAAAAAGAAAAATGGAATTAATTGGTTTAGAAATCCCCTTAATTAAAGGAGGGGAAGATTTAGCGGAAATTATTGTTAAATACTCCCTTGAAAACAATGATATAATTGTAATCGCCGAAACAGTTGTCGCAAAGTCGGAAAACAACGTAATTAACAAAAAGGACGTTGTAGCATCAGAAATAGCAAAAGAAATTGCCAAAAAACTTGACAAAGACCCCGAAGTTGTTCAGATAATATTAAATGAAGCTAATGAAATTGTAAAACTTGGAGATAAGTTTATAATTACCGAGACTAAACACGGTTTTGTTTGTGCAAATAGTGGTGTAGATGAAAGTAATTCTAAAGACCTGGTTAAACCATTACCTGAAAATCCTGATTACAGTGCTAAAAAGATAAGGGAAAGAATTAAAGAATTAACAAATCTTGACGTTGGTGTCATTATTAATGATAGTATGGGTAGACCGTTTAGAAATGGTTCCTGCGGTGTTGCTATTGGCGTAAGTGGTGTCTGTGCATTATGGGACAGAAAAGGTGAAAAAGATTTATTTGGGCGTGAACTAAAAACTACCGAAGTGGGAATCGCTGATGAGTTAGCCGCTGCTGCTTCAGTTGTTATGGGTCAATGCAATGAGGGTATACCCGTAGTTATTGTTAAAAACGCACCTATTCCATTAGAAAATGGTACAGGAAAAGATTTAATTCGAAAAAAAGAGTTCGACGTATTTAGACCATAATAAAATTATTTTATTATTTTATTTTTAGTTTCGACTATTGTAAATTTAAAATATACATTTTATATATCATTGAATATATTATACTGATATACTCAAATTATAAAATTAAAGTTATACGATATTATATCATATTTATATCATATTTATATCATATTTATATCATATCACATAAACGTCTGTAAATTTTATTTTTATGTTAATAACTTTATGATTATCGTGATTATTATGCCTAAAAACGAAAATAACCCCAATATAAAAAATAACAACCATCAAAGTCCTAAAAAAAGAATTGCGTTAACTGCAGGTACTTTTGATTTATTACATCCAGGACACTTTAATACGCTCAACTTTGCCAAAAAACACGCTGATGAGTTAGTAGTTGTTCTTGCTCGAGATGAAACTGTTAAACGTATTAAAGGTAGGAGACCCGTAATACCCGAAGAACAACGTAAAATAATGATAGAAACACTTAAACCAGTTGATAAAGCCATATTAGGAAGTTTAACTGATAAATTAGAACCAATACTTAGTGTAAAACCCGATATCATTGTTTTGGGGCCTGACCAAACCACTTACCAACTCGAAGAGTTAAAAAACCAACTTTTAGAAAGAGGTTTTAAAACAGAAATCGTTAAAGTTGAAGAATATGTGAAATGTCCATTCCATAGTTCATACGATATATTAAAAGAAATCATCAGAAGATGGTGCAATAAAGAAATTGAGTTAAAATAATCATTATAAATTTGTAATTTAATTTAAAACTTATATTTATCTAAATACACTCGACGATAAAACATAATAAAAACTAATTTATACCATAACAAATATATTTATTATCGGGCTGATTGACATAATGTAAATTCCATATAATTATTAAATACACATATTTGGATAAATAGAGATATTTAATACAAGCATATATTAAATATGGTTTATATATTAAATAAATTATTTATCGACACATAATTCAAATATAAATTTAATAAATACTATTATACTATAACTATACTATTTCGGGACAATATAAATATCATATTAGTAAGTGTATATCATACAACTCTTTAAATATGTGAATAACATAACATAACATAAGTTAGACAAGTTTTATATTTGCAATGATTGTGTGTGCAATGATGAGTGCCGACTTCGCGGAGAGTAATACTCGATGAAGACAACGGGGACGACTGAGCACATCTTTTATTGACTTTAAATATCAAAAATAATAGAAATAATACTATTTTGAAAAGATTAAAAAGATTAAAAAAGTTTAAGTTAATTTTATATTATTTTTACGTTAGTTAATATATTTAATATTTAATATTTAATATTTAACATATTCAGTATATTATTAGTAATATTGTTCTAATTTTATTATAAATCTATTTTGTATTAATTTCTTCATCACATAACGATTTTAAATATTCTTTAAATCCAGGTATGTTTTCAATTCCTAACTCAACGTTTGCCTCTAACCATCCTTTTATATCCCCAATATCGTATCTCTTGTAATTTAATTCGATTCCGATAATTTTTTCTTCGGTTAACAAGGTTTTCATTGCGTCTGTTAATTGGATTTCATTTCCACGTCCTGGTTTTGTATTTTTAATGTGTTCAAATATCTTTGGAGATAACAAATAAGCTCCTGTAATGATTAAATTTGATGGAGCTTCTGAAACTGGTGGTTTTTCCACTAAATCGTGAATGTTATAAACCCCTTCTTCGATTTGCCCGCCCTCAATTACACCATATTTTGAAACGTCTTCCATAGGAACTCTTTCGAGTGCTATTACTGAACAACCATATTTTTCGTGTGCATCGATTAGTGCTTTTGCAACATTTTGTGAGTATATTGTATCGCCCACCATTAAAATAGAATACTCATCACCTACAAATTCGCCCCCACAACCTATTGCGTGCCCCAATCCAAGTTGCTTGCCTTGTCTTGTATAGTAAATCGTTGCAAGATTATTAATATCACTGATTGCCTTTAAAGCATCACATTTTGCATCTTTCTTCAATCGTTCTTCAAGTTCAAAATTCTTATCAAAATGGTTTTCTATTGCATATTTGCCCTTTCCAGTAACGATTATTACATCAGATACGCCTGCTTCTGCCAAATCTTCGATTACATACTGGATTATTGGTTTACCCAACACCGGAAGCATCTCTTTGGGTTGTGCTTTTGTAATTGGTAATAATCTTGTACCAAAACCTGCTGCTGGAATTATCGCTTTTTTAACCATTTTTTCCCTCTTTCGTCGCTTAAATATAAATACGCCATTGTATTTTTAAATTATGATTATAATTATATTAATTATATTAATTATATTAATTATATTAATTATATTAATTATATTAAATATGTTAAATATGTTAAATATATTGTACTTATATTGTGTCATCTATGATATAGTAATTCATTTTATTTAATATATAATATATATAATTTAAAATTAATATATAAAGTAGTACAATATAATTCTATAATCAAAATATATGGTGTTTTTATGGGAGTACAGCTTAATGAATTAATTTCAAAAAAATCAATTTCAAAAAAGGAACTTAATAATAAAAAAATTGTAATCGATGCTATGAATGTAATTTATCAATTTTTATCGAGTATACGATTGAGGGACGGAACGCCCTTAAAAAATAGTAGTGGTGAAACAACTTCCGCATATAATGGCATATTTTACAAAACCATAAATATGCTTGAAATGGGTTTAACTCCGATATGGGTTTTTGATGGACAAGCTCACGAATTAAAAGAAATTACCCGGGAAGAAAGACGTAAAACACGTCAAAAAGCACTTAGTGAGTATCTTGTTGCAAAAAAAGAAGAAGACACAGAAAAAATGCAAAAATTTGCAAAAAGAATGAATTATTTGGATACAAATATGGTTTTAAACTGTAAAAGACTATTGGATTTAATGGGCGTGCCTCATTTAACCTCGGGCTCTGAAGGGGAAGCTCAATGTGCAGAAATAGTAAAAAAAGGGGATGCTTTTGCAGTTGTTAGCCAGGATTATGATTCTTTACTATATGGCGCAGACCGAGTAATACGAAATATAACCAGTTCAAGTTCTAAAGAATTCGAATACATAGAATTAAAAGACGTTTTAGACGAATTGGATATAAACCGTAGTCAACTTATTGATATGTCCATTTTAATAGGTACGGATTATAATCCCAAAGGTGTTAAAGGATTAGGCCCTAAAAAAGCCCTTGACGTCGTTAAAAATAATCAAATGGAGAAATACGCCCCTGAAATAGAAAATTATTCAGAAATCAGAAAAATATTTGACGAGCCAGTACTTAGCGAATATAAAAAAAGCGATTTAAAATTAAAAAGACCGGATTTAGCAGGTATTTTTAAATTTTTAGTTGAAGAAAATGATTTTTCAGAAGATAGGGTTAAATCGTCGTCTGAAAAATTAGACGGATTAGTTAAAAGTAAATTATCACAGAGTAGTTTAGAAAGCTGGTTTTAAATTTTAAATCGTATATATCATATAATTAATATCTATAATTAATATCTATAATAATATAATATACAGATAGTTTAATATAGGTAATTCGATATATTCTATATAATTGATTTATAATTAAAATAAATTTAAACTTTAAACTGATAAAGTAAAGTTAAGTTAAATTAAGTCAGATTAAGTTAAGTTATAAACTTAAAATTAAATTTAATATAAATGACACTAATCAAAGGTGTTAATATGACAATATATGTAAATGGAAAATCTTCTTCAATACCTTTATTTTTAAAAATAATCTTTTGGATAGGAATACTTTTATTAATTCCATTTATTATAGCAGGAATTTTCGTATTATTCGGATATTTCACACTAAAATGGATTTATAAAAAACTTACCAAAGTAGATAGAAAACTTAAGACTAAAAAAATCAAAATTTACGAAAGTGAAGAAGAATTTGAAAATGCAAAAAGCTCCAAATCATTTTTTGGGGAATTTATGGACTTTATGAATTCACTTAATATTAAAAGGTTTTTAAATCCTTTTGAGAATTCAAGTAATAAACCAGTTGACAAAAACGAAAATATGGATAAATATGTAAGTTTCGAAGACTTCAACGGTAAAACTGACGTAAATAAAGAAGAACTTGACAAAAACGAAAATAATAATGAAAATATTAAAAATAATGAAAATATTAAAAATAATAATATAAAAATTGAACAATTTGAAGATGATAGTAATATCACTATTAATATCTCAAATAAAGAAAATGACGAAGATAAAAAGTTCAATAATGAAAATATTAACAATACTGCAAATAAAAATTTAGATGGAAACATTAATAAATTAGAAATGGATTTTAAAACTAAAAAATTTGTAGAATATTTAAAATCTAATGGAATTATTGAAAAAGAAAATGGTAATTTATACTTATTTGACAAACCAATTCACCCAATATATAGAGGTTCATACCCGGTCAATGAATTAATACATTTGTATGATATAAAGCCAGAAACTGACATTATCATATTAGGACTCAAAGGAAAACCCTCTGCACCTAAAAAAATGTACAATATTCCAGTTAATCTGACGGAAGATAAAATGAAATTAGATGAATTAGAAGAATTTGAAATTAAATTATAAAATTAATTCAATAATAGTTTTTAATAATTAATACTTAATTAATACTTAATTATTACTTATTTTTTATTTATATTATTATTTTATATTATTATTTTAGATTACTAAATGGAATTATTCAATAAGCATTCATTTTTAGATTTTATTTTAAATAAGATATATATAGTTAAACATTTATTATCTAATTACAATAAGTTATATATTATGCAAAATTAATATGCAAATGTGTAAACACGGCACTAAATGATACGTCAACATATTATGATAAACGTTCATATTAGTGTAGGAATTGGTGAGAACTATGGCAAGAAAAAGAAGAGTAGAAGCAAACCCGTTTAAAGAGATGCCCTCTATATTATACCCGGATGAATTAATGGATAAAGCATATTTAAGAGCTGAAAAATTAGCTGGCGAATTAAGGACTACGACAAGAGGGTTAAGTACTCCAAAATCAAGAATTATCGAAGATAACAAGATTAGAGTTATTGCCTCTGTTTTAACAGACAATTTAATAAAAATTGTTGAGAAAACACCGTCTGTTGACAATTTACAACCATTTTATAGGGAAATATTGGAAATTATGGTCGGAAGTGATGAATTTAAGAAATCACTTGCTGCAGTACAATGGGCTTCAGATATTATCAAAAGATTAGGGATACAATATTCAAGAAGGGCTAAAAAAGCTAAATCTCCACAAGATGCTTCATTTTATAGAAAACAATTTGTAGGTAGGGTTTCTTCAATTATTAAACAGATTTACCCTAATTTAGCATTTTTGGGCGTTGCGCAAAACAAATTAAAGAATATTCCAACAGTTAAAGACTTGCCTTCAGTAGTTATTGCAGGATATCCAAATGTGGGTAAATCTACATTGTTAAAAACAATTACAAATGCAGAACCAGAAGTAAATACCTATCCATTTACAACAAAAGGTTTAAACATCGGTTATACTGATGAAGGAATTCAAATTGTAGATACCCCAGGTGTTTTGGACAGACCTATTTACGAAAGAAACGATATTGAGCTTCACGCAGTTATTGCAATAAACTACCTATCTGACGCTTTGATTTATGTGGTTGACCCGACAGAACACTGTGGTTTTACAATTGACGCACAGATTAGTTTACTTAAGGAAGTAGAAAAGACATTTAAAGTTCCTGTAATTGTTGTAATGACTAAATCCGACTTGGAAAATACTGATATGGACGAAGATAAAATTACAAGAATTGAAAATATGGAAAAAGAATTGGAAGACTTTAACGTAGTCAAGGTTTCTTCAATAAGCAAAGAAGGTATTGAATTATTAAGATTAGAAATCCTCGAAACAATTGAAGAAGTGGGATTATCTGAATTATTAGAGCAATAAAATAATTTTAAATACCACTTTATTTTAGTTTTTATTTATTATTCTTTATTTTATTATATTATTATTCGTTATTTTATTATTCCATATTTTATTATTCTATATTTTATTTTCAAATATTATCAATTTGTATAACATTAATATATAGCGTGAAAATATAATATATATTATAGGAAAATTAAGATTGTGAAATAATTATAATTATGTTAATATATTAAATATATTGGATATATTGGATATATTGGATATATTAAATATGTTAAAACTAATGAATTGTGTTATTAAAAACCGAGTATACTTCAATATCGAGGAGGGGGTTCTTTTGAAGCTATCTCTTGAAGAAGGAACTTTTGCAGTGAAAGAAACAAGGCAAATTTTGAAGAATTATTTAAATGGTACAGACTATCACATCTCCGATGCTCCAAAAATATTTAATGAAGCGAGGGGTGTTTTTATATCTTTGTATGAAAATTCCAAAAATACGTTAAGGGGTTGTATTGGTATCCCCGAACCGGTTATGCCCCTAAAAGATGCTTTAAAAGAAGCTGCAATTAGTGCTGCAGTGCACGACCCAAGATTTACACCCATTACTCGAGATGAATTAAAAAAAATAGATATTGAAGTCAGTATACTAACACACCCAAAACTCTTAGATGTTGAAAATCCTATGGAATACATAAAAAAGATGAATATCGGAAAACACGGTTTAATTATTGAATTTGGCACATATCGAGGTTTATTATTACCCCAAATTGCCAAAGAATATAATTGGAGTAAAAAACAGTATCTTTCAAATTTATGTACAAAAGCAGGTATGCACCCTACGGCGTGGCTTGAGTATGATGTAAACATTTATTCATTTGAAGCTCAGGTTTTTAGGGAGTTAAAACCCGAAGGAATGATTACAGAACGTTTGGAGTTTAGGGGCTGTGGATTAGATAAAAAATTTTAATAAAATAGGGTTGTTTATTAGTTAATAAGTATTGTAATTATTGATTAGTTAGTATACCTATTAAGTAAATATTTGTAAATTGGTGATTAATTTGGATTTTGAAAGTGATGAATTAAAAAAATATACTATAATTGACGAAAAAAATTTAAAAGTTAAAAAAGTAGTTTGTAAATTCTGCAATCACAGTTTTGAAGCAGTTGGTTCTAAAATAATATGTGAAAAATGTGAAAAAATTCAAGAAATTTAAATTTATTTTTTAGATTTGATATACTTATTATATTTTTCCCAAAGCATTTAAGAATTTCTTAGTTTTCTTTTTCTTAATTTTATTATATTCTTGTAATTTTGCAATATCAAAAGGTTCACAATCTAATTTTTTAGTAATTTCTTCGATATTACAAATTATTTTTAAAGCAGACTCTATTTCAGGTTTTGAATAGCCATAACTTTCCACAACATCCCAATCATATGCCAAATACAATAAAATTCCACCGGTTAATTTTATAGGCAAGTCATATTTTGGGAATTCTTTTTCTAAATTTAATTTGTAGTTTAAAACTTTTTTATAATCATTTTTAAGCCTTAACCAAGCTAATTGTGATTTTGAAGGGGCTACCAATATAGAAGGGAATAAATTAGAACGTGTTCTTTCATCAGCGGTATTATTTAAGTAATATCTTAGTAAATCGTTTGATAAATGAGATAATGGAACATTTAAACAAGCATCTTCAAATATTGCATTTTCAACTTCAAGAGATTTCTCAAGACATTTTAATGGTTTTCCTTCTTTATAAAGACCGCAATCTTCTAATTTGGAAACTAATTGCAACTTCTTGAATTTTAACTCGTTTATTTGCCTTACATCGATTATACCACCTTCACAGTCGGCACGTTCATAATTTTGACAAATTTGTTTGTATTGTGCAATTAAAGATAATTCATTCATCTTTAACATTTTTGAAACATTTTCTAATATTTTATCGCCAATTAAAGACTGATATGTATGCAAATATGCTAAAGCAAGAATTTTCTTAACGTATTGGTCATTTAAAAGCTTACTTTTGGTATAATTCTTTTTTATAGATGTAATTATAGCATCGCCATAATTATCTCTAATATATTTTTCATAATCTTCTTCTTCAACTTTTATACGTTTAAATCTTCGTCTTCCATTCTCTTTTACTACAATAGCTAATGTGGTAGAACTTAATGAGGATTTACCTTCTGAATTCAATATGGTTAAGAATTTTTTATATGTTTTCACAACATAATGGGGTAATTGCAATAAAGATTCTTTGTAAGAGCCATTGTAAGGTAAATTACAGATTAAATCTAAATTACCGTCGTCTTGTAGATTTCCAATTGCTATTTTATGGGAAACTATGGCATATTTTACACGTTCGAGTGTGCCTTTTTTTTCATCCACTACACGCCTCAAATATGACGAATAATTTAATATATCATATATATCATCTTCTTCGCCACCATTTAGTTTACCAACACCGATATACGGAGTATCAAAACCTTTTAACTCCATTTTTTCCCTATAACTTTCTAAAATGTTTAAATTTTTTTCTAAATCATTTAATAACTGGGTTTTAGATGAATAAACACCATATTTATCAAAATTTTTGAATTTATTGGGTTTATTATATTCTAATAGGGTATTTTCATCTTCAAAATTTATATTTTCCAATTCTATGTTATCAAACGTTTTAAGTGGATTATCATCATTTAAAATGTTTAAATTATCGTATACAGTACAATATACCTTTAAATTTAAATCCGCCAAGCTATCCAAAAATTCATTACAATCTAAGATTAATGTACTGCTGTCCATAATTTCACTTGCGTCCTGTTGTCATATTTGCGAGTAGGTTATACTCAATACCTAAGATATATTAGTAAAATACCGATATATGGGTAAGTAAAATACCATTATTTTCAAATAAATTGATTAAATTTGATTAAATTTGATTAATATTGACTAAACTTGATTAAAGTCAGTTAAATTTGCTAAAAATGTATTATATTGTTTAAAACATAATACATATTGTAATACTTGTGTAATACATAAACCGTAAAAATAGGTTATTTAATAGGATATATTTGTCAATTTGTTAAATATTGTTTTATAGTTTATATAGTTATCATTACGTAATTAACATTATTTTAGTATTTTAAATCTGTATATTCACATATTTATATTTATTTATCTATTTATTATTAGTTAGTTATTATTAATTATTAATTATTTATTAGTATTATTATTCTTAATTATTTACTATTGAAATTGATTAAATTCGTTCCACGTATTTATTACTTAAAATTTCGCCGTTTTCCGGATTAATATATTTTGGATAAGTAATTGTTTTTTGCAAATTGCCTTCAATAATATTGTATATTAATTCATCAACTGTTTTGTACTTTCTCGGACAATATGCGTACAATCTATCTTCTTTTATATAATATTTAGGATTATGAGCTATAAAATTATCAACACCTTTAGATGCGTAAACTGGAGGTCCCATTTTACATAATACGTCAGGTAATTCGTGGATTAAGAATTCCCAAGATATATAGCAAAAACTTTCATTTGCATAATTTGAATATCTTATAATTTGAAATCCATTTTCCTCAAATATATTTGAAATACTTTTTTGCAACCTATCCATTTGCGGATATATTATATCATCAACAATACTTGAGTCTCGGGGAATTTTTAAGCATAATTCATAACCTTTTTCCCTATCATTTACTTCATTTAGCACATATTTATCATAATCATAAAAATAATCTATTTTTGGATTTTCTAAGAATTTTCGGGAATAGAATACAAATTTATAGAAATTTTCCGTACTTAATGCGGCTGCCACATTTCTATCTAAATCAGATGGGTCATAAATAATCAAAGGTTGATTTTTATAAGCTTTACAGTCCAAAAATTCATATTCTTTTAATTTTATAAGATTATTATTATTATTATTATTATTATTAGTATTATTAGTATTATTAGTATTATTGCTATTGTCAATATCAAGATAATGCTCATTAAAGTATATATTTGGATTTTCCAAATATTCGGTGTTCCATTTTGGATTTTTTATGCCATATATCTCTAAAATATCGGTTAAAAGTATCTTTTTGCCTGCTTTCCACGTTTTGGCAGAATTCAACAGATTTATAAAACCGCCGTAATAGTAAATCAATAACTCACACAAATAACCTGAAAAACCTGCAGTTTTTAAATCAGACCCGTAAAGACCTATTCCTTTTAAAAATCTTTTTAATACGATTACGTCATCAGTTATTTGACCATTCGTATTATTTTTTAAGTCTTCATTATAATTTGCATATCTTTTATACGCATTTAGTAAAAATTCGTTATGTAAAGGCGTTCTATCAACAGAGGATATTAATTTTTCACCCCATTGAATATCGTAGCAAGGTACAATGTCCAAAGAAAATTTATCTATTTTTGCAGTGATATAAGGGTGTTCTGCGTATTTTATCCAATATTTGCCATTTAATTTTTTTACGAGTTCCATTCCAAAATTTAAACCAATTTCTTTTAAGTCTTCTCTTGCCGTATTTTTATCAAATTTCAAAAAAATATCTATATCGTGGTCATTTTTTAAATTAGTACCTCGGGCAGTAGAACCCACCCTAACAACGTTTAATATAGGATATTCTTTCATTTCATTTATTGTGTCAATGACTTTTTTTGAAAATATTGTTAACTCCTTTATTTCATCTTCGCAGGGTTTTACGTCTTTTAGCACTTCATTCATTATATTTTTTATTGTATTTTGTATTTCATTTCTTATTTCATTTCTTATTTTCGGTATATTTGTATTTTTGTTAGAATTTAAATTTTTAATAGTCATATAATCACTCTATATAATTCTGAATCACTCTATATAATTCTGAAATCAAGATTTTTAAAAGTAGAAGCATTTTGCTTAAAATAATTGACTAAAAGATAGGTTAAAATTAAAATTAAAAATTAGGATTATTTTATTATACGTAAGTATATTGTACGTAAAAAATTAAAGTTTCGTAAAATCAAAATCAAAATCGATAAAAACTTTAATTACGAACCAGCCCCTTTGAATCACCTGCATTTATCTTATGCAATGTGTCTTCAGTAGTAGTATTGAGTTTTTCGGTTGATTTCGTATTTATATATTTGAAAGCGTTATCTGCAAGTCTTTTCGACAAGTTATCTGGGATTGTACCGTCTTTTTCAGATAAACCTTCTGCAATACACGCTGCAAGTAAAAATATAGCTGCTCTTTGTTCTGTTTTTAATTTGTGGATGTGGTGAGGTTTTACATCTAATTTTTCGTAAATTTCGTAATATTCACAGTTATTTTGGTCAGGCATTATTTCTTTAAATACGTGTACAAAAAATTGATGAAGTTCCATAAGTTGTTCTTTATGCATATTTTCTCCCATATTATGGTTGTAATGAATAACAATTAAAAAGTAATTATGTATTAATTATATTATGTTGTTAATTTTATAAATATATTAGCAATATATCAACAATATAAAAATCAACATACGTATAAGTATTCTTATAAATATTTCCCTTTATCATATATAAATTAACTGCAAGAATTAAATAAATACACTCGATTGCAATTTAACAGTAATATCATTTGTAATTTAAAATAAATAGTAAATAAATAGTAAATAAATATTAAATAAATATTAAATAAATATAAATAATAAGTTTATATACATTTGATGTAATTGTTATCTCAGATTTATGTTTATCAAAAATATAAGAAAATTATTAAAAAGTATAAAAAATTGCAAAATATGAGCCATATATAGAGAATATATATAGGTTTTATAAGATTATTGATGTAATTATTAGGTGATAGTATGATATTACTTGCACTACCAAACAAAGGAAGAATTTCAAAACCAGTTAATGAAATATTGGAAAAAGCAGGCTTAAAAATAACTGTAAGGGGAAGAAGCTTGTTTGCAAATACCGTAGATGAAGAAATAAAAGTTATGTTTGCACGTGCGAAGGATATTCCTGAATTTGTAGCCGATGGAGTTGCAGATGTTGGAGTCACGGGCTATGATTTAATGTTAGAGAGAAATACGGAAGATAGAATCGATACACTACTCGATTTTAAATTTGGAAATGCGAGATTAGTTATTGCATCTCCAGAAAACTCTGAAATAAATAGTCTCGAAGATATTAAAGACGGTATGAAAATAGCCACTGAATTCCCTTGTTTAACAAAGAAATTTTTGGAGAAAAAAGGATTAAATCTCGAAATAATAGAATTAAGCGGTGCTACGGAAATAGCTCCATTTATAGGTATTGCAGATTTAATTTGTGATTTAACTTCTACAGGAACCACATTGAAGTTAAACAGACTAAAAGAAGTTTGCGAAGTAGTTTCCTCGACAACTCGACTTGTAGCAAATAAAAACAGTCTTGTAGATGACGAAAAAGCTCGAAAAATAAGCGAATTAATAAATGCGATAAAAAGCGTTATGTATGCACAGTCTAAAAGGCTCCTTATGTTAAATGCTCCGAAAAGCAATTTAGAAGAAATTATAAAAGTAATTCCTGGTATGAATGGCCCTACAATTTCAGAGGTAAAGCCATACAAAAATGATGATGTACCGATGGTCGCAATACAAGCTGTAGTGGAAGAAAATCAGATATTTTCAATTGTTAACCAGTTAGAACAGTTGGAAGGGCGAGATATTTTGGTTGTACCAATTGAAAGAATTATAAATTAAAACTAAAATAAAATAAATAAACTAATTAAAATAATCATAAATTTATTCCTATTGCATATATTTCTATTACATATTACTTTTATACTTCATTATTATATCCATCTCGATTTTTAAAGTTATTTAAAATCAGTTAAATTTATTTAGATTTAAATAGTATAACTTATATAATCGTAAAAACGTATAAGGTGAATAGAATATATAAAATTGAAGTAAATTGAATTAACGTATAGTAAATAAATTGACTTATATTAAATTATTATCTTTTGATTATCAAATTTAAACTTAACTTTAATATTGATATTAATTTATTCGGTGGAAAAATGAGCGATGAGTTATCAATGAAATGTGGTCTTGAAATCCACGTACAAGTGGATACAAACTCCAAATTATTTTGTATGTGCCCTACAAACTACAAAGATGTAGAACCAAACACGAACGTATGTCCTGTATGTATGGGTCATCCTGGTGCAAAACCAATGCCACCCAACAAAGAAGCAATTGACGTTGCAATTATGGTTGCTAAAATGTTAGATTGTGAAATGGTTTACGATAAGGACATTTATTTCCAAAGGAAACATTATAATTACCCGGATTTACCGAGCGGATACCAAAAAACTTCCGTACCCATCGGGGTAAAAGGGAATTTCTTAGGTGTAGAAATTACAGAAGTTCACTTGGAAGAAGACCCTGGTCAATATAAGCCAGATTTAGGTACTGTGGACTATAACAGAAGTGGTACACCATTAGTTGAGATAGTTACAGAGCCAGATATGAAAAGCCCTGAAGAAGCAAGGGAATTTTTAAGGCAATTAATGAGATTGTTTAGATACATCGGACACCTTAGAGGAGAAGGTACCATGAGAGCCGATACTAACATATCCATTAATTACAACGGCATTCAAGGTAAAAGAGTTGAAGTTAAAAACGTTAACTCCATAAAAGGTGTTTTCAAAGTATTGAAGTATGAAATCATCAGACAGAAGAATGTGTTAAGAAGAGGCGGAGAAATTAAAATGGAAACAAGAGCTTTCATGGAAGCTCAGATGATTACAAAGTCCATGAGAAGCAAGGAAACCGCTGACGATTATAGACACATTCCTGACCCTGACATACAACCTATTGTATTAGATACCAACTGGGTTGATGTAGTTAAAGAAAGAATGCCTGAAACCCCTATCGATAAGGAAAAAAGATTCGTAGAAGAATACGGAATCAAAGAAGATGATGCTAAGGTTTTAGTTTCAGACCTTGAACTTGCAGACGTATTTGAAAAGGTAGTTTCACACTTTGGTGCAGATGCGAAAAGTATTGCCTTATCCGTAACTT
Organism: Methanococcus voltae; assembly: GCF_024807655.1. NCBI lineage: Archaea > Methanobacteriati > Methanobacteriota > Methanococci > Methanococcales > Methanococcaceae > Methanococcus > Methanococcus voltae. The sequence continues at coordinate 29,211 of NZ_JANUCR010000001.1, forward strand.
GGATTAGAAACGAATTAAAAAGAGTTCTTACATACAATAAAGTTGATTTCGTAGACAGTGGATTAACAACGGAGCAAATTGTTGAATTAATCGAATCAATTGCTAATAAAACCATCAGCCAAAAGATTGGTAAAAAAATCATTGAGTTAATGGTTGAAAATAAAGGTGCAAAATCACCAAAACAGATTATTGAAGAAGAAGGTCTTACCGTTGTTGGTGATGATAGCGAAATAGAACAATTCTGTGAAGAAGCTATTAAAAACAGTGCTGTTGCTGTTGAAGATTATAAATCAGGTAATTCCAAAGCTCTTAACTCAATCGTTGGGCAAGTGATGAAATTAACACGTGGTAGAGCTGAACCTGGAAAAGTTGTAAAAATTTTAAAATCTAAATTGGATTAATTAAATTAATTGAATTAATTAAATAGGTTAATTAGATTAAATAATTTAATTCCATTTTATTATCTTTTTTACATCTATTATCTTTTTTTAAAACGTTGTTCGTATAAAATTATAAATACTTCGAATACATATTATCATTATTAATTTTGGTTTTATTTTATAGAAAAATTTAAAAGTTTCACAAGTTATTTGTCAAATTAAAATGCAATACTAAAATATTAAAATATATAGATAATCAAATAAACAGATTAATATATAAAACCTGAGTTAACGGTGATATTATGGAGATAACTGTAATAGGGGCTTCCGGTAAAATTGGTTCACAATTATCATTTTTATTAGCACGTGAGAAATACATAAGAAATATTAACCTTGTAGCTCGTGAAAAATCATTGAATATGCTTGAAGGCGTAAAAATGGATATTTATGACGCATTGGCGGCTTCTGGGCGAGATGCAGAAATAAGAATCCATAGTGATACGGAAATTGAAAATTTATGTAATAGCGATATGATAATAATTACATCAGGCGCTAAAAGAAACGGCAATATGTCACGTTTAGACTTAGCCAAAACAAATGCGAAAATTATAAAAAATTATTCACAGGAAATTGCAAAGCACTGCGATACTAAAATATTTATGGTATCTAATCCGGTAGATGTAATGACCTACAAAGCACTAATGGAAAGCGGTTATGATAAAAGCAAGGTGTTTGGATTAGGTACGCACTTGGATTCCATGCGTTTTAAGGTAGCAATTGCCAAATTTTTCAAAGTACATATTGATGATGTAAGAGCAAGAATTGTTGGCGAACACGGCGATAGTATGGTACCACTTATAAGCTCTGCAGCTATCGGTGGCATCCCAGTACGTAGATTACCTAATTATGAGAATTTCCCATATTACGACATTCTCAATAGTATAAAAACGCACGGAAAACGTATTAATGGGTTAAAAAACGGCTCTGAATACGGTCCTGCTTCCGCAATAGTTAATATTGTTAAGTGTATGGCAAACAATGACAGAAGAATATTAACACTCTCTACATACCTTGAAGATGAAATCGAAGGTATAGAAGGTAATGCTTGTGTGGGCGTGCCTGTAAAAGTTGGTAAAAAAGGAATTGACGAGATAATACCAATTAAAATGGAAGACTGGGAATACGAAGCATTTAAAAAATCTGTGGATGTTTTAAGAGGTTATTGCAAATCTGTTTCAGATATCTAAAACAGTTGTAAAAAATAATTTAATTACATTATCTATTTATTTTATTTTTGGTTAAAAAGAAGTTAAAAAAAGCTAAATAATATATTATATACATATATATTATTTTATTATTTTATTATATATTATTATGTTTATGTTAATTAAATTATATTATCTTAAAACGCTTGTTAATTCTTCAACAGCTTGGTCCAATAATCCATTTCTATTTTGAACGATTTTAACAGTTGCACCGGTTAAAACTCCATATGACATTGCTGCACATCTGTTCATAAATTGATGTTGTTCGATTGTGGAAGCTGAATCGATATCTCTAACTCTGGTTTCATCGCCCATTCTTCTCATTAATATTTCATCACCGGTTGTTTCCACAACAATTATTAAATCAGGGTTTAATTCGTTTAAAACCCAGGCTGGTAATCCTGGTAAATAACCTTTTGGTGTTGATACGGTGCTGTGGGTGTCAACTGCGACAGGTGATTCTTTTGCCATTTCTGCAATTTTTCTGCCTGCCATTTTTTGAATTCTTTTCTGGGTTTCAGGGTCCATTTTTCTCATCTGGTCTCTATCAGATACTAAGTTCTCTTCTTTTGCAACTTCGAACATTATTGAACCAAAACTAACCATTTTGTAGTTTACGCCTTCTTTCCTTAAATTATCCATAGCCAACTGTGTTGATGTTGTACTGCCCACTCCTGGCACTCCTGTCACTACTACAACTTTATTTTTCATCTAATCACCGTCAAATTACTTGGTTAATATCCTCAATTTAGATATAACGCCATAATACTCGTGGAACTATATTCGATTATATATGAATATATGAGTATATACGAGTATATACGACATTTGATATATCATTAATTTATTCAACCCACTTATATATTTAAATCTCAATATATATAAGTTACCCTAAATTGCTGAAATTATATGAAATTATAGACTATTATCTAAACTTTTGAAAACAAAACTTTTGAAAAATATAAAAATACCAATTAAAAATTAAAAATTAAAAATATAATCTTAATTAGGAGATTATATAAAATAAAATTAAAAAAAATAAAATTTTGTGTTTAAATATATTATTTTGTATATACTACGATAAAGAAATATTAATTAAAATAATTACTAAATAATTAGTAATTAGTTTACTTTTTTAGCTTCGCCATTTACCCATTCTACGTAAATAGGTTCTTCAGGAACTTCTTCAAGTGTTTTGAAGTATTCAACAGCAGCTTGTGTACCAAATCTATCTGAACCTGCGAGTAATACAACGGTGTACTCTGATATTATACCCGTACCTTCTGATTTAACAGTTATCATTTGTATTACACCTTTATTTTCTCCAGGGTTTGAATTTGTGATTGATACAGCAAATTCATTCATATAAGCATTTGCTAAGGGGTTAGCTAATGGACCACCTACGATAATTGTATCATCGTTTATTGTGTATCCTTCTGTACATTTATTAACTGAGCTCTTTAATTCTGTTGCATAGTTTTTGTCTAAGTTTGCATAAACTATGTTTGCACTTGAAATTAAATTGCTTGTAGTTATTGATTCTGAAGCACTGCTACTGTGATGTCTGCTTGAGCTTGATGATGAGCTTGAGCCAGAATCTGATGTTGGCAATGTTTTTTCCATTTCGACTTCTACTTCAGGGTCTTGTAATAATGTTAATTCTAATTCTTTAGCACCATTATGGTCTAATATTTTATACCATCCGAATTCTGATTTTTCAGTGGTTATTGTATGTTCTGTAGCATTTGCTGTAATTGTTATTTTCTTTAAGCTAAATGCACTTAAAGGTATTCTGAATATTACATATCCTTTTTCAGTGTTATTTGTAGCAACGAATTTAATTTTTGCTGAAACAACGTTTGAACTTGTTGTCATTTCTGAAGTAATGTTTGATACATTAAATCCATTGTTTAAAACTTGTCCATTTGTCATTGCTTCTTTAATTTTATTCAATGATTCATTTGCTTGAGTAGTTGTTTTTACTTCCGTATTTAACTCTTCAGCTTTTTGAGTTGTAGTTTCAAGTTTTAACATTAATTCTTTTGAGATACTTGTTGAAACGTTTTCCATTACAGGAATATCTAATGTTTCATTTTCTAAAGCAATTGATGTAATACTATAACCGTCGTGTTCTTCAGTTGTGATATTACTAATGTTTAACTTATCCCAAACGTCTGCACTAATATTAATAGTTTTTAAAGCTTTTTTAATTGTATTATTTGTAATCAATTGGTTAACAAATATCTTACCATAACTAAAGCTATTTTCGTCAGATAAATCTACTTTTTTAACAACTACACTGCAAGGTGCTGATGTGTTAATTATTCTTAAGTTGAATTCTGCAAGTCCAAATTTACCATATTTATCTTCGGTAAAGTTGAAACCACCGAAATAGCCTGTTTCGTTATTAAAGTTTGACAATGTACCAGCTAATTCATAATCACAAACTACTAAGTTCTCAAGGTTTAATGTACCTTCATATCCAGCACATTTTCTGATTTCTTCTACATTACTTACGTTAAATGAGATATTGAAATTTTCTGCATCAATATCTGTTTTTGTAATGTTTACATATACAGGTTTTTCAACTATCTTTACAGATTTTGAAACCCTGTTGTTTGATTCATTTTCTTCAGCTATGATGTTGCTTTCATCTGCGATAATTGTTATTAAAGTGCTTGTTCTTGCTTCAACGTCCCAACTGAACTCTAATGTTTCAGTGGTATTTTTTGCTAATGAATCGATTGTTTTTTCAATAGGGTCATTAGCATCAACGTATAATTTTACCTTGAAAGGTGATGCAATATCCTGATGACCATCATTTCCGACGACAACTGATAAAGTTGCATTTTGTCCAAAGTTATATGTATCTGGGATAGAGGTACTTAGTACAATATCAGGACCTTCTACGGTTATTTTTGTACTATTTAATTCTACATTGTTAAATTCAGCAGCTACATCGGAAACTGATACGTTGGTTAATGTGAAACTTGACATACCAGGTTTTAAAGCTTTAAATTTAGCTTTTGCAACTGTAATATTGTCATTTATTCCTTCACTGATGTTTGTAATTATTGCATAATTAACTACACCATTTGCGTTGTCAATATCAATGTTTTTTAAACTAATATTGCCTTCTGAAATTTCAAATTGGAAATCTTCACAATTTACAATACTTTTATCGAAATGAAGAACACCTTCAAATCCACATACTTTCCTAAAACCATCCATTTTGTTTAAATCAATACTTACGTTGAAATATTGGCTTGTGTTAACTAATGAACTGTTTTCAGTTAAATTTAATGAAATTGGTTTTTCAACAACAATTATTGTTTTTGAAAGTTTCTCATTTGTAGTATATTCATCTTCAAAGTTTAATTCTGCAATTATTTTTGTACTTGCCTTTTCTGGAGTCCAATCAACAAGTATGTCTTGTTTTTCGCCTGCAGTTAATGGATTTATTTTAACAGTTTTTAATAATTCAGAATCTGCATAAATTGATATTGTATATGTTGTCTTATTTTCCAAAGTTGCTGTACCATTGTTTGAAACTGATACATTTACTTTTGCGGGTGTTGAGTAATAAGGTTTGTCAACACTTATTGAATCAATTGAAATATCTGGAACTTCAACATCGATTGTAGTGTCTTTAGTAGCAGTTTTTCCGTCGGTGTTTTTAACCACAACGGTTCCTGTTAAACTACCTACGCCTAAAACCATATCAAATAATTTTACTTCATATGCTTTTGTAGTATCATTGTACATCATCGTGTAATTTGTATCTTCTAACGAAAAGTTTACACATAATGTATCATTTGCATAATTAGGGTCAGTTATCTTCGCTGATACAGTTAAAGTATTTGTTCCTTCGTAGATTGATTCTGGAAGTACTGTTATTTCCTGAATAATAGGAGTGTTATCTAAAACTTCAACACTTGCATCCAAGATATGTTCATCAGTTGGCATTGTAGAAATACCGCCTTGATTGGTAATATCCAAATTTCTTAATCTTATTTCGTTTGATGAAACATTGAAAGTTTCAAATGTAAGATTAGCGATATTAACGTTGCTTTCAGTGATTCCGCCGCCCATCCACGCTAAACTAATTGAATTATCAGATACATCAACAGTTTTAAGACCTGCTGTATTAGCAATGCCGGATAATTGAATAGCGGTCAAATTTACATTACTTGAATCATATACAAAATTTGATTCAAATGCACTTATAGTTATGTTCGAATTGTTTACCCAAAGTTCTAATACGAACTGGTCTCCATTATTTACTTGCTGTGTTTGAGGAGCTAAGCTAACAACAATATTATCATTTGTAGCTGCTGAACAACTCCCTAAACTTACAGAAACCATAAAAATTGCCAATAATGACATTATTATGATTTTTAACTTGTTTTTAGAGTTTATTTTTGAATTTTTCAAATTAACACCATTCTAAATTCAATAATAGTTTTCTTTTGTTTTTGTTTTTTATTTTTAGTTTAATATTTATTTTAATATTTATTTTAATAGTTATTTTAATAGTTATTTTAATTCTAATTTTATACTATATAGTAGGAATAATAATTAAATTCAAATTATAATGCATAATAATCATCATTTAATTATTTTATTTTCATATCCCTTATTAATTAATTTAATAAAATTATGCTGTATAAGGCGTTGCTTCGTTAGTTTCTGGATTATATGCCAATAAATACTTAGTTGTACGCCCTTCAAAGTCTTCTGGGTAAAGTATAGTTCCCATATCCATTAAAATTTCATCAGTGTTTACAACACCCGTCTGATAGAAGTCTGCTGAATAACAGAATATTTTTCCATTGATTACAGGGTCTAACTGGTCATAACCTGCGTGTCTTTCTTTGAAAGCAGACAAATAAGTTATTGCAGAAGATACAACCCAAACATCTGCGTTTTTAGTAGTTTCAAGGAATTCTTCTTTACTTATTTTTGCAAATCCTGTTCCCGTGTAATCTGTGAACAAGTATGTTGCTTTACAGTTTTGACAGATACCTCTTGCATAGTATGATTGCGCACAAGGGATTGATGCGTATCCTTTACTTGTAATGTATCCCCATGAAACTTCCGGAGCATCATTACCTGAAGCACTTCTCTTAGCATTCAAAGCTTTCTTTTCTACTTTTGAGAAGTATTCATTTGCGTATGGTTCTTTATTATAGAATGCAGCTATTGCTTTTGCCCATTCACATCTACCTAAGAATGTCTGTTCTGTCCAGGAAGGGAGTGCAACACAAGTGATACCCTTGTCTTCACAATTACTGTATATTGTACTACCCCTATTACCGTCAAGGGAATTCATAACGAAATCAGGATTTAATTGAGTCAATTTCTCGTAATCCATACTATCAGGATGACCTAAATCAACTATTTTACTATCACTGCCTTCTACGCCCTCTTTATGCTCATTCATATAATCAAAGTACCACGTTTTTGTGGTGGTAGAAATGCCACTTATGGTATCCATAATATCATTATTTTCATCCATTGCGCATAGGTAAGCTACGTGTACTGAAGATGTTGGCACAATATTCTCAACGGGGGTGATGATTACATCGTCGTATTTACCAGTTGCCCAGTCAGGTATTGCTTGGCTTTCATTCTTCAATAAATATCTTACATCTGCTCCGTCGGTGAATATCTTATATTCATAACTTTCACCGTTGTATGGGTTTACTTCCATACCGTCAGCGTCATAATATACTAAATCCATACTTTCAGCATAGGAAATAGGTTCTGACATTTTGTCGTAATAATTGAACAAATAAACAACGTCTGAAACTGAGATTTTATTATCTGCGTTAACGTCTCCGTCTTCAATGTCCATATTTCTATTATTAAACAAATAAACAACGTCTGAAACTGAGATTTTACCATCACAATTGACGTCACCTAATCTATAGTCGTAATTTCCACTCGCAAAACTTGATGGAATTAAAAAAATTGTTAAGAGGATTAAAAAACCCATTTTAGTTTTAAAACTACTCAAGACTTAGCCTCCTTTAATAGCTATTTGGTAAGTATTACATATTATTGATAAATTATTACTACTATTTACTATAATTGTAGTTATGTTATAGTTATGTTTATAATTTTTAAACAAAACTTTAATTGACTCTCAAAATATATATAATTATTGATTAGTTTAATAATTTTAAAGATAACTTTATTAAAAATATAGCATATTCGTGCTATATGGTATGAAAAATAAAAAATAAGTAATAATAAAAGTATTACGTAATAAAAATAATAAAATAAAAGTTAAAAATTAAAAATAAAATTAAAAATAAAAGTTATAAAAAAAGTAAAAGTAATTAAAGCATATAATTTAAATAATTTAATCAATAGTCCTATTTTACGTATTTTAAAATATCAATGTCATTTTTTTCACAAATTTTAGATAGTTTATCATATAATTTTTTATCTAACTCATAACCATCTTTTTTACTTTCCCAAATTCTTTTTTCAGGTTCTCCAGCAACTAAAATTTCGTCAAAGCCTGTTAAAAGGTTGGAACTTTTTAATTCAGTTATTAATTCATCAGTTCTATTCTTAAAGATTTCAGAACCTCCGAAAAACTCAGGATTAATTGCTAAAAACAAATCGCCTTTTGTACATCTTGCTTTTGGGTCAGCTGTTCCCTTAACATTAGTTCCGACTTCAGCACCGCCCAAAGCGGACAATAATTCGATTGCTGTCGCAATACCGTATCCTTTAATTCCCCCAAATGGCAAAATGCAACCATTTAATGCTTCTTTTGGGTCATTTGTTGGATTTCCGTTTTTGTCGAGTGCAGAATTTTCAGGTAATTGCTTACTTAATCTGTCTGCTTCAAAGATTTTTCCCCTTGCAATTGATGCTGTTGCCATATCTAAAGAAAATTTTGTTTCATTACCCTCTATTGCAATAGCTACGGGATTTGTACCTAATATTTTATCTGTTCCGCCGTATGGAGCCATTGCAGGTTCAGTATTTGTAATGGCAATACCGATAAGTCCTTCTTTCATTGCCCTTTCGGAATAATGACCTGTGATACCAAAATGGTTAGCGTTATATGTGGAAACCATACCAATACCTACATTTTTAGCTTTTTCAATTGCTAAATCCATTGCATAAGCTCCAATCACATAACCTAAACCTAAATTTCCGTTGATTAATGCAGTTGCAGGACTTTGTTTTTCAATTTTTATATCTGCATTTGGTACAATTACCCCAGCTTCTAATCCGATTACGGTTTGGTGGAATCTACCGATTCCGTGAGAGGTAAAACCTTTTAAATCAGCTTCTGTAAAAATTTCAGCTGTTAATTGGGCATCTTTTTCATTTACCCCATATTTTAATAAAATTTGTTTTAATAGTCGAATTTGGTTTTCAGGAGTTATAAACATATTATTCACCGATTTTTAATGTATAATTAATAGATATATGATAAAATATGATAGAATTAGATATATGTGATTTTTTGTATATAATTATAATGATTTAAACAGAATAATCATAAAAAAATTAATAAAATAAGAAAATAAGAAAATAATAATTATAATAATTATAATAATATGGTATACAAATAACAAACCAATATAAAAAATATAAAAAATATAAAAACTAAAAATTAAAAATTAAAAATTAATTAATATTCTAATTCATTTAATGAATAAACGTCTAATTCTGCGTTATTATTTATTGATTCGATTGCTCTTAAAGATGCTAATGCACCTTGCAATGTTGTAAAGTATGGGATATTAAGTTCTACTGCAACCCTTCTTATTAAATATCCGTCTGTTTTTGCTTTATCTCCAGATGAAGTGTTTATCATTAAATCAACTCCACTTTTCTGAGCAAGCTCTATAATACTGCCTTTTTTACCTTCAGATATCTTTTTAATTTCCATTACATCCATACCGAATTGTCTTAATTCACGAGCTGTTCCTGCTGTAGCAACGATATCAAAGCCCAAATCAGCGAATTTTTTTGCAATGTCAACTATATTGTCTTTATCCCTATTTCTAACACTTATAAATACAGTTCCTGAAGTAGGTAATTCCATATTTGCAGATAACTGGGATTTGTAGAATGCTAAACCGAAATCTTTATCAATACCAATTGCTTCACCGGTTGATTTCATTTCCGGGCTTAAAACTGGGTCTACCCCAGGTAATTTTAAGAATGGGAATACGGCTTCTTTTACACTAACATATTTAGCTTTTGCTACGCCTTCACAATCCATATCTTTTAATTTTTTGCCCATTATAACATTTGTAGCTATTTTAGCCAAAGGAACGCCTACAGATTTACTTACATAAGGTATAGTTCTTGAAGCTCTTGGGTTTGCTTCAATAATGTAAACTTTTCCATCTTTTATGGCATATTGGATATTTAAAAGTCCCACCACACCCAACTCCAAAGCTAAATTAGTAGTATGCTCTTGTATCGTGTTTAAAGTTTCTTCAGAAAGCGTTTGTGGTGGAATTACGCAAGCACTGTCTCCACTGTGGATACCTGCTTCCTCGATGTGCTCCATAATTGCCCCTAAAAATACGGTTTCTCCGTCGCATATTGCATCCACATCAATTTCAGTAGCTTCTTCTAAGAATTTATCTACTAAAATAGGGTGGTCTGATGATACTTTAACAGCTTCACGCATATAATCTTTTAATTCCTCAGTATTATATACAATTTGCATAGCCCTACCGCCTAAAACGTATGATGGTCTTACAAGTACCGGATAACCTATTTTTTCAGCAATAACTATCGCTTGGTCTTCACTAAATGCGGTTGCACCTTCAGCTTGTGGTATTTGTAATTTATCGAGCACTTTTAAGAATTGTTCCCTGTCTTCGGCTAAATCAATTGAGTGAGGGCTTGTACCTAAGATATTTACGCCAGAATTTTGTAATTTCATAGCAAGGTTAATGGCTGTTTGACCGCCGAATTGTACGATTACACCTAAAAGATTATCTTTTTTGCTCTCGTTTTCGATTATATCCATTATTTGTTCGTAAACTAAAGGTTCAAAGTAAAGTTTATCTGATGTATCATAATCCGTACTTACGGTTTCAGGGTTGTTATTTACGATTATTGCCTCGATACCCATTTCTTTTAAAGCAAAAATAGCGTGTACAGTGGAATAATCAAATTCTACACCTTGACCTATCCTAATAGGTCCTGAACCTAATATAATTACTTTTTTTCGGTCTGAAGCGTTGCTTTCGTTTTGCGCCTCATCGATGTATCTTTCATAACAGGAGTAGTAATACGGAGTCGCTGCTTCAAATTCTGCGGAACAAGTGTCCACCATTTTATAAACAGGTGTCAAATTTAACTGTTTTCTAAATTCCCGAATTTCTTCTTCGGATTTATTCAAAAGATTTGCTAATTGTACATCGGAAAAACCATACATTTTGGCCTTTAAAAATACTTCTTTTAATTTTTTATTATCTATAATCATAAAATCCCCTAATAAACCTATAATCTTATTCTTATAATCCAATTTAGAACTTTAATTAATAATTAATTACTTTAGTAAATTAATTTAAACTTAATTTAAACTTAATTTATTATTAAATAAGTTTTCCTAAAACTTCGAGTTCTTTTTTTGTTTCAATTATCTTATTCATTTCTATGATGAAAAATTCATCAATTCCTGTTAATTCACAGACTTCCCTAATTGACCAGCCTTTATCTAAAGCTTCAGCAATTATAAATATCCTTTCGTCTGTTGCATTCTTTAAAATTTCGTTTATTTCGTCGTTAGAGTGTTCATTATCCTTTCCATCTCCAATAATACCATATCTACCGATATCTAAACTTCTAATTGCTTTTTGAAGTGCTTCCTGGAAAGTTCTTCCTATAGCCATAATTTCACCAGTTGATTTCATAGCTGTCCCTAATCTTTTATCAACGGTTCTAAACTTGTCAAATGGCCATCTTGGGATTTTTACAACTACATAATCTAATGTAGGCTCAAAACTTGCAGGTGTTTCCTTTGTAACGTCGTTTAAAATTTCGTCAAGTGTCATACCTAAAGCTATTTTTGCAGCTATTTTTGCTATTGGGTAGCCAGTTGCTTTACTTGCAAGTGCAGAGCTTCTTGAAACCCTCGGATTTACTTCAATTACTACATAATCAGTTCCTTCAGGATTTACTGCGAATTGAACATTACAGCCACCTTCAATTTGTAAGTGTCTTATAATTTGTAAAGCAGAATCCCTTAGTAATTGGTGTAATTCATCGCATAAAGTCTGTGATGGTGCTACAACGATACTTTCACCGGTATGTATACCCATAGGGTCTATATTCTCCATATTACATACTACAATACAGGTATCGTTCTTATCTCTCATAACTTCGTATTCAAATTCTCTCCAACCCAATAAACTTTGGTCGATTAAAACTTGATGTATCATTGAATAAGCGAGTCCTTTTTCCGTTATCTCGATTAATTCTTCCTCGTTATTAGCTACACCGCCACCAGTTCCACCTAATGTAAATGCAGGTCTTACAATTGCAGGATAGCCCAATTCTTTAGTAGCTTTAATTGCATCTTCCACTGAATTAACAGCTGCAGATTTAGCAATAGGCTGATTTATCTCTTCCATTGCCTTGTTGAATAAATCACGGTCTTCCGAGGTTTCGATTACCTCTTCAGTTGAGCCTAAAAGTTCAATGTTATATTTTTCCAATATTCCTCTTTTGGATAATTCAATGGCGAGATTTAGCCCAGTTTGTCCCCCCATTGTAGGTAAAATAGCGTCCGGTGTTTCTTTTTGTATGATTTTTTCAAGTATTTTTGGATTTAAGGGCTCCAAGTATACTTTATCTGCAATGTTGGTGTCTGTTTGAATTGTTGCAGGATTTGAGTTAACCAAGATGGTGTAAATACCTTCTTCTTTTAATGATTTACAGGCTTGAGAACCTGAAAAATCAAATTCTGCGGCTTGCCCGATTACAATGGGTCCTGAACCCAATATCATTACCTTTTTAATATCTTGTCTTTTCAAAGTTCCACCTTATGATATTGTAAAATTTTTAAAATTTTTAAAATTAATGTAATAAGCCATAATTTAAGATTTTTCAATTTTAAAATTGATATTCAAATTATCAGAATATTATATATTAACATATTTATAGTATCGCATAATTGATATAATTAAATATATTAATTAATATCCCATATATAAAATAATATTATTATAGCTTATTTTAATCTATTAATCCATTATTCTATTATTCTATTATTCTATTATTCTACTTTAATTTTCTCAGCGTTAATATGCTCATTAAAACTGAAATCATTGTCGAAGAAAGCAAAGTGGCGAATGCACCACCCAATATTCCATATATCGGTATTAATAACAGGTTAAATACTGCGTTTAAGACTATTCCTAACGATATTACATATAAGGGTATTTTTGCATAACCCATTCCTTGAAGAGAAGATGCACAGAGTGTATAAATACTCATTACCGATGCAGATAATGACAAGACTATTAAACTATTTGATACATTCACATTTGAAATTCCAAAAGATAATTTTAAAATATCATTTGCAAAAATTATAAAAATTGCCAATAATGGTAGTAATATTGTAAAATTTAATAGTAGGGACTTCTTTAAGTATTTTAAAGACTTTACAGATTTTATGTTGGATTTTGCCATTCTCGGGATTAGTACGGTTGAGATGGAAGCAGCAAATAAAAACAATAACTTAGAAATTAAAGACGCATAGCCGTATAATCCATTATCATAAGCTCCCAATATGCTCATTATAAATATACTGTCCAAATCATTTAATAAACGGTAAGATGTAGCAGTTAATGCAATAGGAATAGCATAAATTAACACTTTGTTTGCCATTATCTTGTTATCGTTAGAATTACTATATTTAGTACTTTCAAATCTTTCAGTTTGTCTTTTATACCTATTGAGATACTTGAAAATTATATAAAGCCCTAAAAGACCACCTAACAAATATCCTACTGAAACAGATAGTAAAACGCCAGTTATTCCGAAAAATAACGCCAATGGGATTAAAAATACAACTTTTGAAGTATGTTCTAATATCCAAGTCAAAGATAATTGCTTTATTTTTAGATTACCTTGCAATACACCTCTTGACCAAGAAATAAACGCTGAAAGAGGTATTGAAAGTGCTATGGCATAATAATAAATATCTGGAAGGGTTTTATAATCCCCACCTAAGATATATTTCAAGGAAATTGCCAGCAAGGCTCCAAAAAATGAAAAAAATACCATATATTTCAATATTTTAAATTCCCATACATTAGTATTTTCAACATAGTAATCTGTTTCGAATTTTTCCATTTGTTTTTTTGAATTATCTTCCGATATAAATTTAGCCATTGCTGGAGGAATTCCCGAGCAAAAAAAGATTACAATAGTGTCCGTAATCGGTAAAAGTCCCCTTACTACACCAAAACCTTCAGTACCTACCATAAAAGGTATTATTAAAAAAAATAAATATAATATTAATTTAGAGTAGAGATTTGACAATATCATATAAAAACTATCTTTAAAAAGACCATCTTCTGAATTTTTAAGTCCTTTTAATTTGTTTAATTTTTTTAATTTAGAATATTGGTTCTTCATAATCTTCATAGACATCATCGATATAGTATTCAAATTTATCCTTGTCGTCCTCATAATCATTTTTATTATGAATATGGGCACTCTTTTTATTATCCTGAATTTCTTCTTCGTTATTCAAGTTAATAATCATTAATTCTTCCGCACTTGTAGAATCATCTTCATCAATTTCGTATTCATATTCTTGTTCCATATTAAATTCCATAGCGTAATCATTATTGTCTTCGAAGTGATAATCGTCATCATCAGGTAAATTTCCATTATTTGACTTGTTTCCGAACAGTTTGGTTAAATCTACACCCATATTTGTACTAAGAGGTATTAAATCCCTCCTAATTTTCTTTTTACCATCTTCTTTTGTACCGACATTGTTTTCAGACTCTAAATTTAACTTATTAATTTTATCCAATTCAGCATCAAAATCTTCGATATCATTATCAATATTATTATTATTATTATTATTATTATTATTATCAATATCCTTATCTAAAGATATCTTATTTTTATTATTAATATTATCTATATTCTCAATATTTGAGATGTCAAATTTGTCAATATCTTTAGTATTATCAATTTTGTTTTTCTCATTAAGTATATCAGTTTTATCATATTTAATATCGTTATTTTCATTATGTTCATTATTATATTCAACCGAATTATTTGATATATCATTATCAAATTCGTTAAATTTAGTATCTAAAGCATCAAATATTAAATCATTGATTAAATCATTTAATTGACCATATTCGATATTATTTTCTAATTCAGAGGATTTTAAATCATTTTTATTATTTTTGATGTTGCAATTATTATTGTTAACATTATTAGGATTATTAGGATTATTGTTAAGATTTTTATTTTCGATATCTACAATAACAGGGTTGTTTTCAACCGAATTATTGATTTTAGCAGGCGTATTTTCGATATTGTTAATTTTTTCATTAACATTATCATTTTTTATTGCTGGAGGTTTTAATTTCGATTCAGCTTCTGATTTTGCAGATATAGTATTATTTAAATTTTTATTTAAAGTTGCATTTTTTGAATTTATAAGGTTAGATAACTTAACAATATTATTCCTTATAGATTTTGAATTTGGATTTAAAGATAGTGCATGTTTTAAACATACTCTTGCCTTTTCATACTGCTTTCTCTTGTAAAATTCAAGTGCTTTTGCGTTCCATTCATATGGCAATCTTGATTTTAAAATTTTTTGGATGAATTGCAAATTTTTTAAGGCAATTTTTGAATTTGGATTGCAAACATATGCTTTCTCAAAATAATAATGAGATTTTAAATAATTTTTATTTTTATAGTACTCTAATCCTAATTTACTCCATTTTTCATATTTTTCAAGATTAGAACGCTCAATTTTTTTCGTTAATTTCTTTTTATAAACCATTGCTGGCTGGTATTGTGCATTGAAGTATAAACACTTGTTTGCATATGTAAGTGCTGTTTCGTAATCATCGAGTGCAGTATATACTAAACACATACCAAAAAGTGCTAAAAAATCACTTGAATTTATACGTAATATCCGTTTAAAGTAGCCAATTGCATCAGAATACTTCTTATCGTTGAAATATGCAATTCCTTGAACGTATAGCTTATAAGTTTGTTGATTCGAGGGCATTTAACTCACTCCCACTATGCTCTCCGTTATATCTATTATTTTATGATGGACATTTATGGATATAATAAATATGGGTATGATACTATATAAAA
Source organism: Methanococcus voltae (assembly GCF_024807655.1). Lineage (NCBI taxonomy): Archaea > Methanobacteriati > Methanobacteriota > Methanococci > Methanococcales > Methanococcaceae > Methanococcus > Methanococcus voltae. The sequence goes on from NZ_JANUCR010000001.1 coordinate 45,217, forward strand.
TATTTTATATAATCGTTATAAATTCACTAAATTAAAATTAAAAAATAGTAAATAATAAATAAAAAATAATAAATAAAAAATAATAAATAAAAAATAATAAATAAAAAAAGTTATGGTTAATAAAAGAATAAATAAATAATTAGGTATGTTATATTATAAATTAAGCACTTTTGAAAACTCTAACGCTTTTTTAAAACATTTTTTAGCTTCTTCAGGATTGTCTTGTTCTAATAACTGTGCTTTTTGAATCCACAAATTAGGATTTTTAGGTGCAAGTTTTAAAGCATTTGTGATGCATTGCATTGCAAGATTATCACGCCCTAATTCGTGATATATTGAAGACATAAGGTTCCATATCTCATATTCATTTTCAGCCATCTTTCTTGAGGAAATTACTCTTTTGAAGCATATTAGTGCTTTTTCATAATCTGGCTTATTTGAATTACAGTTTAAAACTCCTTCTTCAAACCAATTTACCGCTGTATCTTCCATATTTAACACCTGGGACAATATATGTCAATATGCACAATATAAATTTAATAAGTATGTTTTTTTGGGCTTTGACATAACTTATAAGTTTATACATTGTTGCAAAGCTTAGCGATTGCCAATACATATTGTTAAGTTTAATTATGCCTTAAGTGAGTATATAAAATTTTTGTGTATGTTGTTTGTGAGGTAAAATCTACAAAAAAATTATGTAATGTTTATATCATATGGGGGAAATATGTAATAGTGAAATAATCTGAATAAATTACAGTATAAAGGTAATTTAGATAAAATAATTAGTTTAATAAAGGCAAATAATAAATGTAAATTAAATAACTAATTAATGTAAAAATAAAAAATAATAACATATATAAAAAATAATTATAAAATAATTATAAAATAATTATAAAATAATTATAAAATAATTGTAAACTAAAAATATTACAAAAAACAAGGAGATACGATGATATTAACGATATTGGTAGATAACAACGCAGAACTTTTAAGCAGAGATTTATATGGGGAACACGGATTATCACAGTTTATTGAAGTAGATGGAAAACAAATATTACACGACACTGGTTTTTCAGATTTATTTATTGAAAATGCTGAAGAATTAGGTATTAATGTGGCAAATATTGATTATTTAGTATTTTCACACGGTCATGATGACCATACTGGCGGTTTAAAATATTTAATAGAATATATGAAAGAATTTAGAACCAAAAAACAAAAACCAATTTTAATTGCTCACGAAGCTGTTTTCGATAGGAAATTTAAAAGGGACGAAGAAATCGGTTGTATGGTAGATATTAAAGAAATTAAAAAAGCTTTTAACGTACAATTGTCTAAAAAAATGCAAAAGATAACTGATAATTTATATTTCTTGGGTGAAATTGAAAGAAATAACGATTTTGAACTTATAAATAACCCATATAAAAAACTCGTTAAAGATGAAAATGGCAACGATGTGTACGTTGATGACTATATTGTTGAAGATAGTTCTCTTGTATACGTTAAAACCGACGAAAAAAACCCCGATAAAAAAGAACTCGTAATAATCAGCGGTTGCGCACACTCTGGTATATGTAATACAATTGAAATGGCTAAAAAATTAATTGGAGACTACCCTGTAATTAGTGCAATTGGCGGTATTCACCTTATAAAACCTTCAGAGGACAGAATTGTTAAAACCTGCGAGTATCTTAAAGGTTTAAATATGGAATCATTATATGCTTGCCACTGTACTGATTTAAATTCAAAAATCAGACTTGCACAAGAAAATCCTGTAAAAGAGCTTGGTGTTGGTACAATCTTAGAATTTTAAATTATTGAATTTAAATTATTGAATTTAAATTATTGAATTTAAATTATTGAATATTGATTTTACCAAATTATATTTATTTTTTTTATTTTTTTAAAAAAGTTTCTTATTTTTTTATTTTTATTCTTAAGTTTAAGTGCATTTATTTTTAATTAAAAATTATAAAATAGTAAAAGATTAAGAATTAAATCATTAATCTTATTGTGCTTCAGCTTTTTCTTCTTCAGCTTTTTCTTCAGCAACTGGTGTTTCAACACCGATTTCCATTACATCGGATTTGTAAACTTCTACTCTTCTTAATGGGAATAATTTTTTACATTCGCCGTAGATTTTTGAACCCATAGCGCCCATTAACATAGCGTGAACAAATTCAGGGAATGTTAATTCTTTTGACATATCTCTGATGATTTGTTCTGTTTTTAATCTGATTTCTGTTTTATGGTGGTCTCTTGCTCTAACAGCTGTTAAAACTAAAGCTTTAACTCTTAATTTGAAGCCGTCTTTTGTTCTTACATCAATGATTGTTGTAATTTTGCTTCTTCTTCTTCTAACTTGTGATTTCAAGTATTCTCTTGTTGTATCGTGTCCTACAAATTGAGTAACAGCGTTTTTACCACTTACTGAGTTTACTTTAAACTGCATTCTGATTGAGTGCTTTGAGTGGTCGTTTGTTAAATCCTTTAAGCTGATTTCTGAAACTCTACCGATTAAACCTGCTGGGTCGTTTGCAGGTGTTTGTCCGATTTCTGCTCCACCAAAGGATTTAGGAGCAACAATATTATACCATACTTTGGTTTTCCAAGTATCTCTGGTCATTCTTTTTCCTTTGGTTGACCTTGCTTTCATTCTTGCCATGGTTACACCTCAATATGAATTCCTATTTTTGAATCCAATGAATATTACATGTTTCCTATATTTTTATTATAAGTTAAAATGAATTAATAAATTACTAAATTAATAATTTATGAATTAATGAACTAATACATCATAAATAAATTATAAATTTAAATTAGTTATTATTCTGATTAATACTTATTTAATCGAATATACAATTAATTAAATTACATAATCAGTTAAATCAATGAAATCCCTCATAGGACTTACAGGTTCCGAGTAAATTCTCACGATTTTCCTTGCAACTTCTCTGGTGAAATATCCTTTTTCTGCTTTTATTCTTTTTATCCTAAAAAACAGTTCACCCGCCCTATAAATTTGGTCTTCTTCGAAAGCTTGATTATGTGAAACTAAGACGCTAAATGAACGAGTTATTCCACCAGCACTAACAGAAATGTTGACTTTTTTGGGTACGTCCAAAGATTTAGCCCATATCATTTTAATGTCTTTTGCCATTGCAGATTCTACTCTTCTTGAACCCTCGAGTTCTACACTTGTTATTTCAACATTTTCGCCTTTTACTTCGATTGTATCCTCAACGCTCAACTTTTCGTCATCTGGAATGTCGACAGTGAATTGTTCAGATTGATTGTATCTACTTACAACAACTTTGAGGTGTTGTAATTTACATCTTTTCTCGATGTTGTGTACATTTCCACAATCTTGGCACTTTACGGTGTATCTCAAAAGTTTCTTTGTTTCAACTTTTTTGATTAGTTCGTGAGGAGTAATATCATTGCATATAGGACATTCAAAATATAACTGTTCTTCAAATGTTTCGCATTCTTCATCATTTCCATCTTGAAAATTTTCATTGTTTAAGTTCTGGTTCTCGCTCATTTTACCACTGTTTCTAATTATATCGTTAAATTCAAATTATTTCAAATTAAATCCTTTGATTAAATTCTGTAATTAACCATTTGATTAAATTTGAACAAGTATTTTATATAAGTATTATATTTTTAAGTATATATATTCTGATTACCAATTATATGTGATAAACAGCAAGTCAATTATCTTCTTCTTCTGTTTTGTCTTCTATTTGGTCTCTTTTTCATTTTAACTTTTGTATTCATTGATTTTTCTAAGAAATCATCGTATTTAAATGGTATTTCATCACCAATTAATCCTCTGTTTTTCATATATTCTCTTGCGATTAAGTAGTACATTAAAGATACTGATTTTCTACCTTTGTTGTTGGTAGGAATAATAAAGTCAATGTGTGAGGTTAAATGTTCTGTGTCGCACATACCTACAATAGGGATTCCGATTTCAATAGCTTCTTTTAATGCTTGTTTGTCTACTCTTGGGTCGCTTAAGAATAAAACTTCTGGTTCCATGAACTTTCTTGATGCAGGGTTTGTTAATGTACCCGGAACAAATCTGCCTGCGAGTGTTTTGATTCCTGTTGTTTTACCGAATTTTTCTAAAGGTCCTACTGTGTAAACTCTTCTTGAAACTGCCAAAATTTGTTCTGGTTCATAGTTTGATAAGAATTTTGCAGCTAATCTTAATCTTTCATCAGTTTTCCTAACGTCTAATACATATAAACCGTCAGCCCTAACTCTGTAGATAAATCTTCTCATATCTTCGGTTTTTTGCTGTGTACCGATGTGGATACCTGATGCTAAGTAGGTGTCCAACGATGTTAATAGGTTATCGTCTGCCATGTTTTTTTCCTCCAAAATAGTGGTTTCTTGACTTTTTAAAACTAAAGCCTTTAACATGTTTTCCAAACACTAAAAACTTAGAATTTTACAATTTAATTTGTAATTAATTAATTTGTAATTAATTAATTTAATGATTAATTAAAAAATTCCCGTTTATGTAGTAATTTGGACTTTTTTGTTTTATGAATGATTAATTTACATTAAAATATACCATTATAAAATATATATTTACAATTATAAATTTATTGACAATCATTCTTTTAATTTTTTAATATAGTTATTTAACGTTTTTCTTATTATTTGGTTTAAAATCTTTTAAAATCGTTTAAAATCAAATTTTAAAGAAAGTATCTAATTCGGTTTTATAACCTAATAGATGTTTTATCACTTAATATATATAGTTTTGCCATTTCTAATTCGAACATTTTATAAAGGACTATATATCAAATATTATAATAGTAATAGTAAATATAGTAAATTAGATATAAAATTAGATATAAAAATTAGATATGAGATATATAAAATAAGGTAAATTTCATAACGAATTTCATAAAAATAAGGTATGTGGGAATTAAATAATAAATAATAAATACTCATATTTACAAATTTATATGTATGAGGGTTACATGCCCTACCCAAACGAGGGATTGGTGTAAAAAATGGAATATGAACCTATAAAAACTCAACTTGACACGATAAATACTAAAATAAAAGAATTGTACGAAGAAGCTAAAGACTTAAAGAAAATAAGAGACGATGCAAACGAAAAAGTTAAGGAATTTAAAGAAACTCGGGAAGCCATTAACACAGATGTAAAAAATAGAATTGAAGAGATTAGGGAATTAAAACAGAAAAGGGCAGGACTTCTTGAAGAATTTAAGATGATGAAATTAACAAAAACTCAAATTGCTGAAAAAATTGAGCAATTGGAAATGCAACTCGAAACGAGTGCTACGGATATGGATAAAGAGCAAGCTTTAGCAGCTCAAATTCAGTCATATCAAGAATTATATAAAAGAGCTTCAGAATTAGAAAAATTAAACGAAGTAATTAAAGAAATGTCTGATAGTATATCAATATTGGTAAATGAATCATCAGAAGAACATAAAAAAGTTTTAGAAAATGCGAGAACCAGTGCGGAAAAACACCAAGAATTATTATTGGCGTACAATGAGATAAATGAATTAAAAACTAAAGCTTCAGAGCTTCACGAACAACTTAAAAATCTAAAATTACAAGAGATTTCACAAGATACAACAGAATAATTAATAATTAATAATTAATTAGAGAATAATTTTGTGATAACCTATTATTGTATTGTTTTATATGATTTATTTTATTATTCTTTTTTACATATTTTTAGAAGTAGTTAAATAATTTAAAGAACTTTTATCACTATTTTAATGTATTTTTTGAGATATTTTATTTTAAATATTAACGCCGTAAGTTTATATATTATTAAATCATAATATATGACAAAAATAGTATGGAATTAAAAACAAATGGATAAATTTTGAACTATTGTATAAATATGTATACTTATTTTAAAGTTCAGTACATCAAGGATTTATTTTATAAACACTATTAAACACTATTGTATTATAAACGTGAAATTATGAATTTAAAATTAAACTTAGAATTATCTTTTAAAAATTTGGTATTTAAAATATGAAACACTTGCTTTATTTGGTTTTTAATTTTAATATGAAAAATATAGCAAATTAATAAATTAATAAATTAATAAAAAAATAAGATAATTAATAAAATTAACAAAAATAAGATAAATTAACAATTAAGGTGTGTGTATTATGAGTCAAACGTCAACCGAAGCATACTTATTCAAAAAATCACTCAAAGAATTAAAGGGAAAAAAAGGAAAAGGTACTGAATTAATTAGTGTTTACGTACCTGCAGGTAGAAGAGTATCTGATATATCCCAATATTTAAGACAAGAATTATCACAATCTTCTAACATTAAAAGTAAAACCACGATGAAAAACGTTCAATCAGCTATCGAGGTAATTTTGCAAAGATTAAAACTATTAAAAGAGCCTTTAGAAAACGGTGCAATAATCTTTGCTGGAATGATACCACGAGGTGGTCCGGGTACTGAAAAAATGGAAGTTTATGTATTAGAACCGCCTGAACAAGTTAAAACTTTTATATATAGGTGTGATTCTCAATTTTTCACCGACCCACTTGAAGACTTCATACAAGATAAAGAAGTTTATGGAGTAATCCTCGTAGATAGAAACGAAGCTACAATCGGTACAGTTAAAGGTAAAAGCATTACTATCTTAAAAAAGTTAACAAGTGGTGTACCAGGTAAATTTAAAGCAGGGGGTCAATCTGCAAGGAGATTGGAGAGATTAATTGACGATGCTGCCCATCAATTTATGGTAAGGATTGGAGAATATTCAAATGAAGCATTTATGCCAATATTAGAAGAAAAAAAATTGAAAGGGCTATTACTTGGCGGTCCTGGGAATACTAAAAACGAATTCGTTGAAAAAGGGTTTTTACACCACGAATTAGGTAAAAAGGTAATTGATACTTTCGATTTATGTTATACTGAAGAATTTGGAATTAGGGAATTATTGGATAAAGCTTCCGAATTACTTAGAGATATGGACTTAATGAAAGAAAAAGTAATCATACAGAAGTTCTTTAAAGAATTAATTAAAGATGATGGCGGTCTTGCAGCTTACGGTGAAAAACAAGTGATGAAATACCTTGAAATGGGTGCAATTGAAACACTTATCGTAACTGAAGACTTAAACACAACTCGTATAACAATAAAATGTAATAATTGTGGTGCCATTACACACGTGAATGTTAAAAACAACGAATTATACAAATTTGAAGATGAATTAAAGTCAAAATCTTGTCCAAATTGTGAAGGTTCGTTATCAATTGTTGAAGAGATGGACATAATTGAATATTTAGCGGAACTCTGTATAATAAACGGTTCAAATATTGTCGTTGTTTCGACTGATACTGAAGAAGGAAACCAGATATCAAAAGCATTCCGTGGAATTGCTGCAATATTAAGATATAAAGTTTAATTAGTTAATTTATATAATTACTAATTATTTAATTATTTTATAAATATTATTTTTACATTTTCATTTACGTTTAGCATTTTTTTAATATGAAATAATAAATTATAAAAATAGAAAAAAATAAAATAATGAGTATTATTAAAATTAATAACAATATCGATATAAAACATTAAAAATAATTTAAAAATATCGATAAAATACATAATAGAATTAAAAAAACCTATTGTGATAAGATGCTTGAAATTCTTGGTTATGTTGAGAAAGATATTCGGAAAATGGACTTTAATGAAGTTTTAGATGAAGAACCCAAACTTATTTGGATGGATTGCTACGACCCATCTGATGAAGAATTATATGCGATATCTGAAAAATTAGGTATTGATACTGATGAGTTAGCTTTAGGTCTCGACGAGCAGGAAGTTCCAAGGGTTGAAGAGGAAGAAGATTACTATTTAATAGTTTTTAAAGCTCCATTGTTTGAAGAAGACATCACTACAACTTCTTTCGGTGTCTTTGTAAAAAATAACATAGTATTAACGATACATAAAGATAAAATTAAAGCAATAGGTAAATTACATAGGGCAATATGTTACAAAAAACCTCGCAATGTATTGGACAAAGGAAATGGGTTTTTTATATACACCCTCTTAAATCAAATCATAAGTAGTTATTCCAAAGTATTGGTCAAAGTAGAGGACGATTTAGACGTTTTAGAGGATAGAATCCTTCAAGACCACAACAAAAACCTTACAGACGATATATTACAACTTAGGAAAATGCTTGTATATTTCCACAAGGCGCTTATATCAAACAAAGATGTTATTTCGCTTTTAAAACGTAAATACTTACCAATAACCACACAAGAAGACAGATGGGAATTTGAAGACCTCTATTACGATATTATTCAGTTAATAGACATGGAAACTACATATAGGGAATTGTTATCCTCTATGATGGATATGACATTGTCAATTGAAAACATTAAAATGAACCAGATTATGAAAATTTTGACAATGGTTACAGCACTTTTTGCGGTTCCCGTGTGGATTACAGGTATTTACGGGATGAATTTTAAATATCTACCATTTTCCGAAGACCCCAATGGTTTTTGGATTATATTGTTAATCTCAATGATATTAATTGTAGTAGTTATGTATATTTTCCTCAAAGAAAAATGGATACGTTAAATAAATTAAAAAGATTTAAAATAATAAAATAAAATATAATAAAAAATAAAATATAATAAAATGGTGAAATAATGACAAATAAAGAATTTGTAATATGGCCTGCTTATTTCGACGTTCAAAATAGCCGTTCAAAAGGTAGAAAATTAAATAAAGAATTTTGTACTCGAAACGTTAAATTAAAAGAAATAGTTTCTGCAGTTAAAAAATTAGGCTATTCATACGAACAGGTAAATTCAAAGGCATACCCAAAAGAACCCTGGGAAAATAACGGATATGTTAAGGTTAAGATTGAAAACTCCGAAAACTCAACTATTGGAAAATATGAGTTATTACTTCAAATAGGCAAACAACTCTGTGCATAAAATAATATTATCAAAATAATTTTTTTAAATACAAATTAAAATTTTTAGAATTTATTAAATTTAAATAATCTATTTTAAAATCGTTTCTTTAATTGGTTTAATTATAAAAATAAATAAATAAAAAAGAAAATACCTAATTTATAATTGATTTTAAAATCATATAAATTAAGTAAAATTTGAAATAATTACTATTTCAAATCTAATGCTTTTTAAAGCCACACGTATATGCTTGAATGCCACAATATAATTATTTATTTAACTAATTTCTATTTCAAATTAGATAGCTAACTATCTAAATAAATAGCAAATTAATTTTTACCATCGATATTAATCTCAATATTTATTGGTCCATTTGTTGTAGCTGGCTTACCATCGATTCTTTCATCGATATCAACCAAGTCGTTTAACCGTTCTTGAACTTTTTCAGAAATTTTTTGAATAATTGCGGAAGGTTCAACTGCTGAGTAAATGTATGGTTTTTTGCCTAAACCTTCTTTTTTCATTTTTTCTCTATTTACATATCCTAAATTATACATCTCGAGAATTGATTCTCTTACAGTTGAGGGGTATATGCCAGTACCATTTGCGATTTCTTCCACAGTACTTTTCTCAAATTTTCTAAGGAATATGTATATCTTAGCCCTTACCTCACTTGCCATTAAGTTAGAGATGTTTTGAACTAAAATTCTATCTACATTTTCAATGATTTTTTGAGTAATATTGTCACCACGTTTATTTAGTTAACTATTGTAAAGATTTAATATGTACATTATTATTAAATAGTTATTTCAATTTAAGGGGTTATTTTTTATTTAACTAATTTAAGACTTTTATCAACTATAAAATATAATAGACAATTGTCGATATATAATATTTCGATATTCGAGTCCCAATTTATTAAACAAAATAATAATAACCTATAATTTTATATATAGTTTTTGGTTATTTAAATTATAGCTCATTCTTATAGTAATAATTATTAGCCTTATTATATAAAATATTATCAAATATTATCATAAAATATTTAATACACTAAATAGTAATATAAAAAAATAGTCTTATAAGATATTTTGAAAATGCAATAAGATAACTTTTAACAGGCGTTATTACTATTCGATAAATAATACACACGTTATCGTAATATACAATTATAGAATATATAGTTATCGTACATATGCCATTTATTAGCTATCTATATTATAATTATAATTATTATTATTATTATTATTATTATTATTATCCAAACTTAATTCACATTATTATAACAGTTAACAAATTAAGTAAGTTAAATCAGATTGATTAATAAATTAATAACTTATAATAAAAAGATTCTTAAAACCTTATTTAAAATAAAAAATCATAATATATGAAAAAATGAAACTTATACCCTATAAACTCCATACTAATCCATATATTAGGTTTGGATGAGATAAATACACTAAACAATGTAATTATAAAACTTATGACAATAACTTAATGACATAATGTAAATTCTTAAGTATGTCAGCTTCCGAAGAAATACCTCATAATTACAATATGGGCATATATGTTAAAGTGTAGTGTCCTCAATATTAAATATAAAATTATTATGTTCTTCGATTTATTAAGATTTTAAACATTCTATAACCTTAATAGAATGAATAATTATTTTTAAATATAAGACTAAATGTTTATCCATAACATATTTATTCGTCATATCTCTTGACAAATAATAGGGCAATAATGGGAATAATATCCCATTTTTGATTTAGCTCATCTCATATATATTACTTTCCATTTTTGGAATACCTTTCAAAGTTAAATAATAACCAAGTTGTTAAAAAAGTGGATTATTTCAAAACCATATGTAAATTTTTAAATATAAAGACCATCTAAATATTACTAAATAAATTATAATAATAGCAAATATATAAAAATACATTACAAATGTAGTTATTAGAAATAATACGAATATGGGATAAATTATGAAAATCATTAAAGCATTAAATAAAAGCAAAGCTATCGAAATATTACAATATCTTATGAATGAAGATAAGTCATACTTTAGTGAAATCGTAGTTATAACTCATTCTAATAGTTCTACCACCTATCGAGCACTTGAATGTTTAAACGAAGCAGGTTTGGTTTCAAGATATGAAGAAGGAGAAAAAAGAAACGACAAAGTATACTATAACATTACGAATAAGGGCATTAAAGTAATGGATTTAGTTAAAAAAATAGATGATATAGAATAGACCAACCACTATACTATATACATTATTTTAATCTATAGTACACTAAAGAATTTAAATATTGATATATAATATCGACATATAACGTTCATAAGTATATTTTATTACGAATAAAAATTAAAATATAACTCTTTTTAATTAATTACTATCCAAAATATCTTTTTTAAATAATAAGTATGTATTAAAAGGATATAATATAAAAAAATTAAAAATAGTAATTTAAAATTATTCGTTTAACATTTCACTCTTTTCTTCAGATGACAATATATCTACAATTTCTGAAGGTTTTCCGATTTTTATTAATTTACCGCCCCTTACAAGACCTGCCCTATCGCATACGTTTAATACAAAGTCCATATCGTGCGATACGATAATATATGTTTGGTCAAGTTCTTTTCTTGAGTACTGAATTGATTCTGCAACCATATTTCTTGTAATTGGGTCCATTGTACCGGTTGGTTCATCTAAAAGTACTAAGTGAGGCTCTCTGATTAAAACCTGAGCTAAAGCAACCCTGTGCTTTTCACCGACACTTAACTCTTTAGGGTACTTGTCCAACATTCCAGTAGCTTCTTCTTCGGTGAAACCTACAGATATTAAAGTATGCTCTGCTTTCATTTTTGCGAACTCAGCAGGCATTTCAAGACCGATTGATTCAGTTAAGTTATAAAGTATAGTTCTGTGAGGGTATAAACTGTATTCTTGGAATAAAATACCTATGTATCTTCTTGCTCTTCCCCTGTTAGCAGGTCCTGCTTTTGTCATATCCACAAGTTGTTCACCCAATCTAAATGTATAATTACCTTTAGAAGGTGGCAAAATACCTGCAATTATTTTTGACAAAGTTGTCTTACCTGCACCACTTAAACCAACAAGTCCGAATATTTCTTTTTCGTTGATTGAAAGGTCAACACCATTTACAGCTTTTACGATACCTCTTTCAACTGATACATATCTTTTTTCAACGTCTTTCAAGTTAATAAGTTCATCTTTTATTTCCACGTCATCGAACTTTTTCATGGAAGTAATGGTTTTCATAAACTCATCTACTACCTTTTTACTTTCGTCAAACATCTTAACTTTACCATTTTCAAGCCAAATTGTAGACTGTGAAAGCTCTTCGATAACTTCAGGCCAGTGTGATGTGATAACCATTGCAATATTATGCTTAACAACTGTTTCAGCTAATGCTGTGTGTACCAACTGTGCTGTTTTAGGGTCTAATGTACCTGTTGGTTCGTCTGCTAAAAATATAACTGGGTCTTTAGCGATTTGTCTTGCTAAAACTACCCTTTGCTTTTCCCCACCACTCAAGTCTCTGGAAATGTGGGTAATTCTATGCTCCAATTTTACCATTTTAATTAATTCGAGTGCTTTATCACTTGCTTCCTTTCCTTCTACACCTGCATTTCTTAAAGCTTCCAAAATGTTTTCTGCTACAGTTCTCTCACCATAAAGTGCGAAAGTCCTTTGCAACATAATTGCAATTTTCTTCTTTAAGTTGTAGGTCATTTCGTCGTTTTCCCAGAAATCAACTGCTTTTTCTTTAAATTCTCCAACCTGCTCTTCATTACACTGGCATGGTTGACCTGCTTTTGATGGAACTTCAACTTTACCACATTTATTACATACTGCAACGTGGTAGATTACACTACCTTCAGTAGGTTCATAACCTTCCATACCTCTTAACATGTGTAATAAAACAGATTTTCCGGAACCACTCCTTCCCAAAACACCTAAAACTTGCCCTTCATCGAGGGTAAAATTGATATTTTTTAAAACGGTATGGTCTCCAAATTTTTTAGTAACGTTTTTTACTTCTATTAAACGCATAAAATCACCTTAAAATTAATATAAACATAAAATTACGAATTAAATAACTATATTACATAAAGAATTATCGTATTCATAATATAATCCACGTGATAAACCCATAACATATATAATTAATATTTAACATAGTATATGAATTTTACCCATAAGTGCACATATTATAAATCCATAAAATTATTTAAGTGTTTTCATTTAAAACATGGTAAAATTACATAACATACAATATTTTAACTTATATTATATTTATTTTTAGTTATATTAATCTTGTATGAAATATAAAAGATTTATGTTAATTTATGTTAGATATAAAGATATAAAACATTTTAAATTTTATAAAAGCCCAGATTTACAAGTTAAACGCCTTTTCGTTCCTTCCAATTGCAATGTCTTACTCTATAATTACATCTGCCCCCACCACAAACATCTCCGCAATTTCTTAATTTGTAGTGTCCTCCACCTATTTGGAGTACTTTACCATTTATTAAAGCATCTGAAACTTTTTGTCGTGCAGATTTTAAAATATTCCAAAAAACACGCCTCGAAATACCCATAGAATTTGCTGCATCTTCGTGAGAATAACCGATATAATCAACAAGTCTTAAACTCTCTAATTCTTCCACAGTTAATTGTAAAGGCTCTAATTCATATCTTGGCTGACCAACTGGTTTAAAATACTCCACTTTTGGCTCTTCACTTATCAACCTTGGTATTTTAGGCCTACCTTTCCTTTCATCATTTTTTGAGCCAGATTTGTTGTTTTTAACATCTTCAGCACCATCGATATTTTCTTTCGAAATATCTTGATTATTTTTATTTTCTTCCATAATATCATCAAAAGTATGTTTAATTATATTAATTATATTAATCATGTTAAGTATGTTAAGTATGTTAAGTATGTTAATTATATCTAATTAGTTTCAATCATTTCAATCATTTCAATTATGTTTAACCATATTATATTATTCATTTTGTGGCCATTATATCAAATCTTCATTAATCATCGTCAAATGAATAATATTCTCAAATTTTATAAGGTTAATAAATTTGGAAGATTTAATAATATAATACCTCGTAAAATACATAAATTTACAAATATACACACTATTATATTGTACTATTAGTTTATTAATCTAATTGTTATTAGTACTATTTTTAATATCCTAAAATAGAGAATAGAATTAAAAAAGAAAAATTGATTTAAATGAATAATAAAATTTAAGATAAAATACAGTAATATTGTAATATAACAATATAATTTAACAAATTTTATTCCAAATAGCACATTTACTAAATAAATTTATTATATGGACTGAAATAATAAAATAAAAAAACAATGAAGATAGAATACGTATTATACCATTAATCATTTTCAGGGTTATTAATTGTCATACCTAAAACAGGCATCATAATCATTGTGTATTTTTCATCTTCGAGTCTTTCGTGTATCTTTTCTTTAAGAGAAGGTACTACGTCCATATTTACAACAGTATTTATCAATAAAGTGTTTTGAGACAACTGTTTTACAAAATTAATTGCAAGTTCTGGCTCTTCAGAAAGTAAAAACCCTTGCCAATCATAAGGTGATAGTCCAGCATATTCTTTAATATAAAATCCTGAGACTCCGCCTTCAGAAAGTGCATTTATTGCTTTTCCAATATTTTTAGATTCGATGAATAGTTTTATCAACAATTTCATAGTTTCCCCCGTTATGAAATTATTATTCATATTGATATATTTAAATACTTTATTATACCTCCATCTAAGTTATCCATATTTATTTTTAGATATAATTTAGTATATTATAATATATTCACTTAAGTAATTTATAGCTTTTTATATATTTTTAATTTGTCCCCCATTAATTATAAAATAAGTTATAATTTTTGCATAATTTAGGAACTAATAGTCTTAAAATATGGCAGTTAAAAAGTATAATTAATTGATAAAAAAATAAAATTTAAAAATAAAATTTAAAAATAAAAGATAAATAATAAAAGATAAATAATAAAATGATATGAGTTAAGTTCCTATTCTCAAAGGTTCTGATAAGTCTTTTATTAACCTAATAACTGAATAAGCTGCCAAAGCCGAAGTTTTAGGATTATCTTTACAAGGATTATTTTCAACACAGGTTTTTATAGTACCTATTGAACCCTTAACCAATATTTCGTGTCTATTTGTATTTAAGGACGGGTCTGCAACTATTTTAACATTTGCTGGCACTTTTGAAGCTAAAGATAATACCACAGATACATTTATGTTTTGCGGAAACTTTGAAATCGCTTCGAAAACTGTTCCATCAAATACGACAGTCGGCTCTCCCTTTTCTTGAATCTCTGATATTTGTTCTTCCGTCATCCCGTTTTTCAAAAGTGCATTTGCTAAACCAAATACTGGTTTTGTAGTTGTTAATTGAACTGATTTAATATGTCCCAAAGAACCTGCTTTTATTGCATCAATACCTGCAATAGCTCCTGACGGAACATATACTTTTTTGTTGTTTTTTTCCGCTAAATCGTGTAATTTGATAAATAAATCCTTATCTACCAACGCCCCTACACTCATTATTATAACATCCTTACTTGAAGTTAGTGATTTCGTAGCTACGTCATTTACTGCATTTACAGAAGCACATTCTACAACTAAATCAATATCTGAATTTAAGAAATCTTCCAAAGTCTCGTAAGATTTTGAATTAGTTTTTTTTGCAATTTCTGACGATTTTTCATAATTCGTATCATACAAACTTATAACTTCGGCTTTTTTAACTCGCTCGGTTTCTAACGCTTTGCATATTAATGATGCGATTGCTCCGCATCCCACGATACCTATCTTTAACATTCTAATCACTACGCTTATAAATAATTTTTAAGATTAATTTTTAAGATTAACTTTTAAGATTAACTTTTAAGATTAATTTGATAGTTTTAATAGTTTTTTATATATTATAACTTCATAGTATATAAAAATAAATATGGTATGATTAAACATTTTAAGTACAATTCTCTTTAAAAATAAAAAATAGGATAAAATAGAATAAAAATAAAGTAATTAAATGAAATAATTAAATGAAATAATTAAATGAAATAATTAAATGAAATAAATTATTTAACAATAAAATAAGATATAATTAAAATTTAGATGTTATTGGCGGTTTGATTAAGATAATATTACCTATAGCGGTTATTAACTGGAATGGTAAAACTACTTTTTTTGATGGGTCGTCTATTGTTTCCTTTAAACAGCCGTTTGCAACGTCTGCAATAACAATACCCCCCACTGTTGACTTGTCGGTATCAAGCATTGCGTCGAATACTTTACCAACATAAATAGCTTCAGTTGTGTAGATTTTTTTGTTTAATAAATCACTTATTTTAATCGCCATAAGTATGCCTCCCAAATTCACTAACTGATTATATAAATAATATTTTAATATAAATACTTATAGTTATGAACGTATAATTTTATTAGGTTAAAAAGATATAAACATTATATTGATAATCTGTAACATTAACATATATTGGTATATTTATTATGTGATTATATTTAATAAGTTTGATTAATATATTTATAATATATAGTATTAATTTTAAAATATATTAATTTAAATACCTTGTACCCCATATAGTCGATAAATTATAATTGCATCATAATATACTAATAATATACTATATTGTGTAAATTATATAAATTAACGCTATTTAAATTTAATATGTGCAATAGCCGAAATAACTTTAATATATGTTAACCAAATAATGGCAAAATAGTACTAAGGGGAAAATATGGCAATTAGACGTTTCGTAAAGTTATATTTTAAAAAAGATGAAGATATATGGATAGAAGTTATGAATGCCGAAGAAACCGTTGAAGTTCTTGAAAAAATAAAAAAATCGGTAATGATTGATGGTTATATGTTAATTGGTTGGGAAGAATGGTATAATGAAGATTTATCTTTTAATTCCAAAACCGAATATCGAATTACTGACTAAATATGACTTGAAAATTAAAAATAAAAAATTAAAAATAAAAAATAAATATTTTTTTAAACAATTTTAAAAGTAATTTAAAAAGAAAAATATATTAAGTTTATTCAAACATATGATTTATTTTAATTATTCCGTATATATTAATATGTATATATCCCTATTATTTCAAAATTAAGCTTTATCTATTGCTGTCCTAAAAAATAATACAATAATAGTTATACTACTATTATACTTTATACCATCAATTAATTATTAAAATATTGATTTTGATAACTTAAATATATTTGGGGGAATGGGGGGAATCTTTAAATTATCTAATATAGTTTACTATTTTTAATATCCTAATTATTGAATAAATTTAAATATTTATGATATTGATATTGATATTTTTATTATTTGACCTAAGATATAATTTAAATTTAAAATTTAAAATAAAAGAATGATGAATGAATTATTTGATTATATCATTTTCGAGTTCTTCAAGTTCTGCAAGAATTTCTTTTTTATTATGATTTAAATTTTTAGACCTACCTTTTTGTCTAT
This sequence comes from Methanococcus voltae, assembly GCF_024807655.1. NCBI lineage: Archaea > Methanobacteriati > Methanobacteriota > Methanococci > Methanococcales > Methanococcaceae > Methanococcus > Methanococcus voltae. The sequence continues at coordinate 62,798 of NZ_JANUCR010000001.1, forward strand.
TCATTTCTATTTGCTTTTTAACAGATTCTAAGGCATCCTTCAAAACTTCTATGAAATCCCATCTTTGTTTTTCTGCAATTAATTCAATATCTTCTCCATCGAATTCATACCGTTTAGTAGATGATAATTTAGGTTTTGACTCACCTACGAATAATTTTCGAGGAGTTTTCACATATACTTTAACGTTATATAGAGGACTACCTCCCTTATCTCGTTCTTTCTTAATGGATATTTTCATCCATTGCAACTGTCTGGAATATTTCACAATCTTATTAACTTCTGAACTTAAAATTCTCTCTGCAAGCTCTCGTTGTTCCTCTTCGAGTTCACCCCTAATTTCTACCTCAATCATTGATTCTGCTTTGAGGTCGTATATGTATTTCAGTATATCATATCGAGTAATAATTCCTCTTAATGTACCATTCTTGTAGACTGGCATTCCTCTAATATCATTTTCTTTTAATACTCTCGCAACCTCAGGTATTGAGTCCGTTAATTCCACATTAACCATTGGATAACTCATTATTGAAGAAACTGGTTGTGACATTCTTGATATTTTTTCGCCTTTAATATCACCAATCGTCATTTTAATTTTTGGTTTGTATATTCTTTTAATTATGTCGTCTTCTGTGATGATGCCCTCAGGCTCACCTTCTTCATCCAATACTATTAATCTACCTATTCCATATTTAGACATTAAATTCTTTGCCTTGCCTACATTTTCATCTTTATCTATTGTAATGGGGTTTTTGGTCATTAGCATATCTACTGAGACGTCTTTCAAAAGTTCCGAAGTTGAAACGGCTTCTATGATGTCATAATCAGTTATTATTCCAGAAAGATTGTTCTTACTGTTATATACTGGAGCCACTCTTTGACCACTATTTACAATGTCAAAGCACGCATCTATGACAGTTGCATCTTCAAGAACTCCATATGGTTTGTACATCAAATCGCCGATTGGTTGACTTACAGAATTTGAAAGCAACAAATCGTGAATATTTACAAGGTATATTATACCCTCCTTTTCCACGAGTAAATTGTGGAACCTATTAGTTTCCATCATACTAATTGCTTTAGAAACTGTGGTTTCCGGCGTTACTATAACGACGTCTTTTGTAGAAATATCTTTAACGAGCTTGCTCATCAAATTTCACCCCGCCTAAATCCATGGTATATATTTTGTTTTTTCACTATTATATCTTTTGGGATAGTGCCCTTTGTCATAAATTGTATATATGATGAACGACATAATAATTAGTTTGAATAAAAGGTCATTTTGTATATAAATTTTAAATAGTAAAGTTTCCACAAAAAGACAAATTATATAGTACCTATAGCAAAAATTAATAACAAATTAACAGTATTAAGTTAAATATATAGATATTTATATTCTTTAATATTATAAAAAAATTAAAAAAGAAAAAGAAAAATAATATAAAAATAATATAAAAATAAAAAATTGATATGTAAAATTAAATAATCTATTGGATTATTGCAATTGTATCCACTGCTCCGTCGATACTTACTGTTTCTACCTCTTCACCGTCTGCATACATTGCTCTTTTAACATCTTTAACGTGTTCTTTTGTAAGCAAACCAAATTCAGACTCAAAACCTTCGTTAAGTATTTTTTCAATGGTTTCAGCATCTGCATTTTTAATAAAGTTCATTACTTTTCCCGCATTTTGCTTATGCTCTGGACCAATTTTTGACTTGTTTGGTGTTATTTCAGATATTTTTTGCTCTAACGATGGTTTACCCATTGTTATTACCAAATCATTAATTTTTAACGAACCGGCAATATCTGATTTGGTAGCAGTTAAAGCATTAAACTCTTTTTCTTCAGCATAAACTTCTACTTTTGGCAATTCTGCGTTTAATGGCATACCTTTATTTGATTTATATCTTCTCAATGAAGCTACGGCATTTTTAACCATTTCTCCCATTTCTTCGTTTTCTTCACTAATGTAAGATTCATCTAATGTTGCCCAGATAAAGTGCAAATCATCGATTTCATAGATTTCCCCGACCATATCTGCAAAGTGTGGCGTAAATGGAGCTAACATTTTTGTACATTCAGTAATAACCTTGTAAAGTGTGTATTGTGCCATAAATTTTTCACAGGCTGCTTCTTCAGTCTCTTCCTTATTGTAAAGTCTGTGTTTTACTAATTCGATGTAATTATCACAGAATTCGTGCCATAAGAATTTTTGAATATCTGCGACACAGTTAAATTTATAGCCTTCGAGGTCTTCACTTACTTCTTTTACCAATCTGTTTAATTTACTTAAAATCCAAAGGTCCACAGGATTTTTAATTTCTATATTTTCATTTTTGGCAATTTTTGATTTAATTTCTGCAATTACATCATCGCCAATATTCATTTTTGCGAATTTACTTGCATTCCATACTTTTCTCAAAAATCTATTTCCATATTCAACTTCTTTCCAAGCAAAAGGAACGTCTTTTCCCAATATACTGTTTGAAGCCCATAACCTAAGAGAATCAGCACCGTACTTTGTTGTAATTTCAGAAGGTGCTACAACATTTCCCCTACTTTTACTCATTTTAAAACCATCTTCACCGAAAACCATACCATTTACAGCTATTTCGTCCCAAGGTTTTTGATTTGTTAAGGCTAATGACCTTATAATGGTATAAAATGCCCACGTTCTAATAATATCGTGTCCTTGTGGTCTCAATTGTACAGGGTAATGTTTTTTAAAGAATTCTTCATCTTCTAACCATCCTGCAATTACCAAAGGTGTTATTGATGAATCCATCCAGGTATCTAAAACATCGGTTTCAGCCCTTAGGTTTTTACTTCCACATTTACAAGTGTATGGTGATTCTTTTGTAGGGTCAATTGGTAAATCTTCTTCTTTTGCGAAAATGATTTCACCACAGTCTTTACAATACCATACGGGGATAGGGGTTGCAAATAATCTCTGTCTACTGATACACCAGTCCCAACCCATATCTTCAATCCATTTTAAAAGCCTTGCTTTCATATGCTCTGGAATCCATTTAATCTCATTTGTTGCTTTTTGTGCTTCTTCGAGCATTTTAGTAACATTTACAAACCATTGGTCTCCGACAATGATTTCGATAGGGGTTTTACATCTCCAGCAAGAGCCTACATTTTGCTCTAAAGGTTCCTGTTTTATCATAAAGTTATTTGCTTTTAAATCTTCGATTATCTCTTTTCTTGCTTCTTCAGATTTTAAACCTTGGTATTTTCCTGCAATCTCGGTTAATTGTCCTTTTTCGTCAATTGCTTTTTTAACTTCTAATTTATGTCTATTTACCCAATTAACGTCTGTTTTATCCCCGAAAGTACAAACCATTACAACACCAGTACCGAAATCTTTTTCTACATCTTCGTCTGGGTGTACCACTACTTCTTGGTCGAATAATGGAACTCTTACGGTTTTTCCTATTACGTCGCTGTATCTTTCATCTTCAGGGTGTACTACGATTCCTACACAAGCGGCCATTAATTCGGGTCTTGATGTAGCTATTTCTAAGTATTTTCCTTCTTTTTCATTTTCACTGTCTTTTATTGCGTTTATTGCGTTTATTGCTTTTGTGGTATTTGATGCATACGGGAATTTTATATAATTCAATTTTGAGGTTCTTTCTTGATATTCAACTTCTGCGAATGCGATAGCTGTTTCACATCTTGGACACCAGTTTACAGGGTGCTTTCCCCTATAGATAAGCCCTTTTTCCTGCATTCTTAAAAAGGCGGTTTGTGATTTCTTAACATATTCGGGGGTCATTGTGATGTATTCTCTGTCCCAGTCTGTTGAAATACCTAATGAACGTACTTGTTCCCTCATTTTTTCAACATTTTCCTCAGTTAATTCAACGCACATTTTTCTAAATTCCTGTCTATCGACACAAGATTTTGTGATATTGTGGGTTTCTTCAACCTTTACCTCTGTTGGTAAGCCGTGGCAGTCCCAACCTTGCGGAAACATAACGTCATAACCAGTCATTCTTTTAAATCTTGCTATAATATCCATATATGTCCAATTTAAAGCGTGTCCCAAGTGCATTTTTCCTGTTGGGTATGGTGGGGGCGTATCAATTATATAAGGTGGTCTTTTTTCGTCTTCCATAAATTTATATAATTTTTCGCTTTCCCATTTTTCTTGAATTTTTTGTTCTACATCCATAGAATATTCTTCTTTAATTTCCATATTAGCCCTCAAAATATTAATTTTTGATAATTTAAACATTATTATGTATAAATATAAGGTATCTATTATAATGTATCTATTGTAAGATATAATTTAGTTGTATTTTTAATAATTACTATTTATATTATATAAAGATTAATAAAATCTACGAAATTTAATGAATAAGAGAGATAATATAATATATAAATAGTAAATAAAAATAATAAAAAATACCATTAAAAATAATGTTTAATTTTAAAATAATAATAAAAATAGATATTAAATATTATATATTAAATATAAGTATTTAAATAGTTAATAATTAAATATTTTTAAAAACATTTGCAATATAATCAATATCTTCCTTTGAAACAGATGGATGAACTGGTAAACTTAATATACGTTCTGATACGTGTTGTGATATCTTGCATTCTTCTTTATAGCCCATTTTTTCATATAAAGGCTGATAATTAACTGGAATTGGGTAATGTATACCTGTTCCGATACCTTTTTCAGCAAGGTATCCCTGTAATTCGTCCCTATTTAATTTAAATTCGTCTTCAACTTGAATACAGTACTGATGGTAAACGTGCTTTACGTTTTTATCTTCATATGGCGTAATAATCCCATTTATACCTTTAAGTCCATTGTTTAACAATTTAGCGTTTTCTATTCTTTTAGTTGTCCAATTATCTAAATTTTTAAGCTGAGCTCTACCAATTGCAGCAGATATGCTTGTCATTCTAAAATTATATCCTAATTCAGTGTGCAAGTATTTTTCAGATTGTCCGTGATTTCTTATGAGTTTAGCCCTATTGCATAGTTCTTCATTGTTTGTTAATACCATACCACCCTCGCCAGTAGTCATATTCTTTGTGGGGTAAAAACTGAACGTTGAAAAGTCTCCAAAGCCACCTATTCGTTTTTTATTGTATTCTGCACCGTGTGCTTGTGCTGCATCTTCAATTAAATAAATATTGTGGTCTTCTGCAATTTCTTTAAGTGCTTTTACGTTTGCAGGTTGCCCAAATAAGTGAACGGCAATTATTGCTTTCGTATTTGGCGTTATTTTTTCCATTACTTTTTCAGGGTCAATGTTGTAGGTTTTTTCGTCGATGTCTGCGAAAACAGGCTTTGAACCTTGGTATAATATAGCATTGCTGGAAGCAATAAATGTGAAAGGCGTTGTAATTACTTCATCGCCGTATGTTAACTTTAATGCTTTTAAAGCAAGGTCTAAAGCTACAGTACCATTTGTAACGCCTAAACCATATTTTGTTTGGTGGTAATTAGCGAATTCTTTTTCAAATTCCTGAACTTCTGCACCATAAGCTAACATTCCACTTTTTAAAACTTTTATAACTGATTCTATTTCTTCATCGCCGATTAATGGCTTAGCAATTGATATATTTCTTTTTTCAGTTTGTTTTGACAAAATACCGCCTCAATAATGGTATTATATTTGATATCGTACTTATGTATGATTAATCATAATTTATTAACTTTATTAATTGTATTAACTTTATTAACTTTATTAATTTATTAATTTATTAATTTATTAAAGTAAATTAAATTTAAAATATATTTGTGGTTTAAGAATATAAAATTAATTATTTGTTTCATGTATCATTAAAAAAAAGAAAAATATACCTTAAAAAATGATAGTTTAAAAATATTTAAAATAAAATATTATTATTCAAATTTAATTAATTAGATTGAATAATTTCCATTAACTTTTTAGCAGCGTTATCCATTGTAGTTTCAAAAGAAATACCATTTTCATTTAATATTCTCCTACCTTCGTCTTCATTTGTACCCATTAATCTAACGGCAAATTTAACATTTGGATAATCCTTGTAAACTTCCACAATACCTTTTGAAACTTCATCACATCGGGTAATACCGCCCAAAATGTTTATAAATACTCCTTTAACGCCATCTTTTGATAAAGCTTTTCTTAATGCCTTTTGAACAGTTTCACTGTTTGAACCGCCACCCACATCTAAAAAGCAAGATGGTTCACCGCCTGAATTTTTAACAATGTCCATTGACGCTAATGTTAAACCTGCACCGTTCCCTATTACTGCAATGTCCCCATCTAAATCAACGTATGCAAATTCTGATTTGTCTTGTTTACTGAACTCTTCAAATTGTTTATAATCGTGTTTATAGTACGCATCGTCGTCTAAATTAAATACTGCATCTGCTGCAATTACATTTGCTTCTTTTGTAATTACCAGAGGATTTATTTCAATTAAAGAACCATCCATATCTTCAAATGCTTTATAAAGTTTTGAGATAATTGTGGCAATTTTTGAGATTTCAGGTGAGGGAATTCCCGCTTTTATTAACATATTTCTTGCCATATAAGGTTGGAATTCTTTATCAAAGTCTACATAGTATTTTATTATCTTTTCAGGCGTTTTTTCAGCCACTTGTTCGATATCGACACCGCCTTCAGTTGAAAACATTACAACAGCTTGTTTATTGTTCCTATCGATTACAATACCCACATAATACTCTTTTTCAATGTTTATCATATCTTCAAGAAGTACTTTTTCTACTTTTTCGCCTTTAATTTCCTTATTCAACAATTCTTCGATTTTTTCGTTTGCTTCTTGAGTGTTATTTGCAAATAAAATTCCTCCCGCTTTTCCCCTGCCACCTACAAGTACCTGTGCTTTAACAACTACAGGTTTATCGATATTTTCCACTTTTTTGTCGGTTATTTCGCTTTCAGGAACTGGAATTCCGTATGATTTAAATATTGCCTTTGCTTCATATTCGTGTAATTTCATAAATTCACCAATTGATTTAAATTTTAAATAAATTAAAAATGATTTGAAATGATTTGAAATGATTTAAATAGATATTTAACTTTTTTGTATATATAGATTACATAATTTAATTACATAATTTAATTACTTACAATATATTCAGTATTTCATTTAAAAATCACATTTGTTAATACTATACGTTTAATTAACTTCAGTAATTAATTTTGTTTTTTCAGTTGATTTCCAATTAAATCATTAACTTCGTTTAAAAAATTTGCCATTTCAGTCTTTTTAATTGCTGCACCTGACGCTACGTTATGACCTCCACCATCTCCGCCATATTTTTTAGCTAATCCCATAGCTTCGGATAAATTTAACCCATTTTCAACTAATTCCCTGTTTCCACGGGAGGATACTTTATAAATTTCATTTTCTTCATTAAAACCAAGTACTGGTTTATCGGACACCATTAAAGATGCAATTATCCCTGTTTTACCCTTATTACCAATAAAATACCTTAAATTTTCCATTTCTTTAAGTTCTATACTTTTTAAATCGTTTATAACTTCAATTTTGTACTCCTTAAATAATTCTTTTCCCTTCTCGATTGCTTTTTTATCCCCTAATAAAATGCTCAAACCGAGGGCTGTTTCTTCTTTTCTACCACAAGCATTTAAAATTTCAGACAAATAATATGCATCGTTCATATTTATATTTTTAAAAGCGCCTAATTCTGCACTTTCGGTATTTATTAATATTCTATCAATAATTAACTCTTTTAATTTGTTTTCATTTATTTTTTGGATTATATCCGAATTTTTACACTCTAAAGGTAATCTATTTAAAAAATGTTTGTTTAATTCATTTATTAAATTCTCTTTTTCGGTTATAGTAAGTGATTTACAATTAGGGTTAATTTCTGCGTTATTCAATATCTCTGCTATTTCTCCGTTGCTTAAATTTAAATAAGGCTGTGTAGAGTAATAAATTGATTTATTAACTTCTATATTGAAGCAATTGAAAATTAAATCTCTCATTATTTTTATATGTCGATTTTGCCTTGCTTCGTTAAGTATAAACTTATTTAAGCCCATAAATGGCTTATGTTGCATATCCCCAATAGCTCCAATTAATGCAATTGGTGCTAAATCACAAAATCCATAAGCTCTTGCTAAAAAATAGCAAGTTCCACTACCAGATAGTTCTCTTGAGCCATCTATGCCTGCCAATAGTGGATTTAATTGCAATATCTGATTACTACTATTATTATTATTATTACTATTATCTTTTTTATTACTAATATTTTTTTCATTATTATTAGTTTTATCGTTTTTTTCATTATTTATTACATATTCTTTTATTTTAACAGGGTGGTGGTCTAAAATAATAGCATTTAACTTTGCGTTAATTATTTTATCGATTTGACCACTTCCCATATCTGAAAAAATAAACAATTGGTCATTTTTACAGGTTGCTTCCTTTTTAAATTCTTCGATTTTTTCATCGTTTAAATTTTCTATAATTGTTATATGAAACTGCTTATTAATCCGCATTAATGTGTTTATTAGTATTGCTCCCGAAGTAAGCCCGTCAGGGTCGTGATGCGTGATTAATCGTATTATTCCTTGATAATTATCAATTTTTGACTTTATTAAATTTATTGTATTATTAAAATTTTCTAAATCATTTTTGTTCTTAATTGGTATGTCCATAAATTCACCGACTTGAATAAGTTATATTTTGAAAAATAATGTTGAAATAGGAACAATTATTTATGTCCTTGTTAATATTATGTATGAATTAAGTATAATTTGAGTATAATTTAAGTAGTATTATTGATATTGTTTATTAAATTATTAATTACTATTTATAGTATATTATTTCATATATTTATTAAATTTATTATATGTTAAGTTAAATTATAAAAAAGTTGAAACTAAATTAATTATGTGATATTATGATACCAGATTCCTTAAAATTTAAAAAACTTGTCATTGGTTGCGGTAATTTAATATTTGCCGATGATGGCTTTGGATACGAAGTAATAAGCAAACTTGAAAAAATGGAATTGCCTAAAGATGTAGGATTAATAGATGCAGGAACTGGAGCTCCGTACTATTTAATGTCAATAATGGACAAAGATTGCCCAGTTGAAAAAATAATTATTGTAGATGTTATAGATTTCAAATTAGAACCCGGGACACTGCAAAAAATGGGGATAGATAAATTAAAGAAAATTGACAAATATAATTTTGATGCTCACGATATGCCTTTATCAAACTACTTAATAAAAGCCGAAGAATCAGGTGTCGAAGTAATAATTATTGGCTGTCAAGCTAAAAGAATTACTATGCCGGATATAGAAGTTGGTTTAACCGAAGAAGTTAAAAATTCACTCGACGATGCTGTTAATATGGTATTAGAAGAGATAAAATAATAATAAAAATAATAATAGTGATAATAGTGATAATAACAATAATACTAACAGTATAAATTTATTCACTAATTTATTTACTAATTTATTTACTAAGTATGGGTGATAATTTGGAAGAATTAAAAGGTAGAATTATTTCAAAAGGATATACAGAAGGAGAAATTATTATATCCAATAGTCCGATTTCTTTTTTAGGAGGAGTTAGTGAAGAAGGGGTTATTACGGATAAAGAGAATGAATTATACGGCGAAAGCATAGCAAATAAAATATTCGTGTTCCCCACTGGAAAAGGCAGTACTGTGGGCTCCTATGTAATATATGGACTTGCAAAAAAAGGACTATTAAAAGGTATTGTAAATCAGGATTGTGAGCCTATTGTAGCCACAGGCGCTATTTTAGGCAAGATACCACTCGTTGACCATATTGACATTTCCAAATTGAAAAATGGCGACAAAATCGTGGTTGATGGAAATAATGGGATGGTTAAAATTGAAAATTAATAGATTAAAAAATAAAATATTAAAAAAATAAAATATACTTAAAATGATATATTACATAATTAAATTAATTTTTTATTAGGTTTTTAGTTTATTTTTAGTATATTAATCTTTTTTATCATTTAATATATCTATATTTTCGTTGTTTTCATTTTCTTTAGGCATTATAGCTTCGTTGGTAATTTCTTCGTCTGCAGTTTCTTCAATATTTTGTATATTAATATTAGATACGTTATGGTCATTATTTTCAGTAATTTTAGTACTTTCTTCGCCAATAATTTCAGTATCAACCTCATCCCTAAATAAATCATCCTCTTTTTCTTCTATTTGCATTAATTCAAGATTTTTAAGATGTTCAACCATTTTACAACGTTCTGAAAGTTTATTGGAGATATATGCCCAAAGTATAAAGATTATAAAAATTGCACCGAGCCATGCGTAAATTCCTAAATTATTGGTTAATAAATAAGCCATTATTAGTATTAAAATGCCCAATATTACCCGTAAAACCCTAATTCTAACTATAGAATCTTTTTCTTTAATAATACTATGTTGAATATCCTCTAATTTTTTTGACGAATAACTCATTATACCACCCCTCATTTCAAAATAAATTATGTACATCATAGTATTTATATACTATAATTTATCGATACAATTGTCAATATATAAAATAAATATAATTGATAATAAAAATGTAAAAATGTAAAATAATAAAAATATAAGTTTAGATTAATTTAAAATTATTTAAAATTATTTAAACGTAATTTAAACGTAATTTAAAGTTTATTAGCTTCTTTCAGTAAATCTACAAGTACTATTGATACCATACTCTCTAAAACCGGTATTACACGAGGAACAATTATCGGGTCGTGTCTACCTTCGATTATAAGCTTCGTATTTGTTTTTTTCTTTAAATTTACTGTGTTTTGCTCTTTAAATATTGAAGGTGTTGGTTTTATTGCCACTTTAATGATTATAGGCGTTCCAGTACTAATTCCTGCAATAATACCACCACAATTATTTGAATTATAGGTTAATTCATTCGTATTATAACAGTATTCGTCATTGTTCTCGCTACCGTACAACTCAGCTACGTCAAAACCCTTTCCAATTTCAACACCCTTAACTGCATTAATGGACATAAGTGCTTCTGAAATTCTCGCATTTAACTTATTAAATAAAGGTTCACCGATTCCTTGGGGCACATTTAAAATTATGAGTTCCACAATACCTCCAACACTGTCATTGTTTTTCATTGCATCTAAAACGTACTTTTCCATATCCGAATAGTTATTTGATAGTGTTCTAAGTGAATTATTATCTAAATCGTTTAAAATTTTGTTTAACTGTTTTTCATCATTTAATTTTTTGGCAAATTCTGAATTTGAATAATAGCTTACATCACCCTCAATTTTTCCGATTTTTATAGCGTGTCCAAAAATTTTGATTTTGGTATTTTTATCGTTTATATTATCTTTTATATTATCATTCATAGTCCCGTTTAAAATCTTTTTTGCCACCGCACCGCCGATAACGTGCCCGATTGTAGTTCTACCGCTTGTACGACCACCACCCCGGTAATCATAATTTCCATACTTTAAAATATAATTCAAATCCGCATGTCCAGGTCTTGGAGTATCTTTTAAAGCCGAATAATCCTTTGACTTTTGATTGGTGTTGTAAACTAAGGCCGATATGGGTGTTCCCGTTGTTTTACCCTCAAAAACGCCTGAAAGTATTTCAACTTTATCCTCTTCTTTACGAGGGGTTGAAAAAATACTGTATCCCGGTCTACGCCTATTCAATTCTTTTTGTATATCGGCTTCTGAAAGCTCTAAATTTGGAGGACATCCATCAATTACTGCACCTAAAGCTTTTCCGTGGCTTTCGCCCCATACTGTAATTCTAAATAAATTCCCGTAAGTATTCATAATTTCACCCATAATTGTAATTATTATTTAAGATTGTTTATTAAGTTTTGATTATTTTAAGTTTTGTTTAATTATATATGCGTAATTCATTGTTAAATAAAATAAATTACATATATAAATATATTTAATAATGAAAATATAAAGTATACATATATTAATTTAATCAATATTATTATCAGGTGTTATTTTGAAAAATTTAAAGGATTCAAAAGAAGAATTACCTAATTTTATCAACAACCATCCGTTTATCAAGAAAAATAAGATTCAAGCTCGTATTTATCAGCAGATGATTGTAGCAAATGCTTTAAAAACCAATACGCTTTGTGTTTTGGGTACGGGATTGGGAAAAACTGCAATCGCGACATTGACTATTGCCGGTATTTTGCATAAAAAAGGAGGTAAAGCTCTTATTATTGCCCCATCTCGTCCACTTGTTGAGCAACATTTTGAAAGTCTTAAAAAATTCCTAAACGTGCCTGAAGACGAGATATTAATATTAAATGGTAAAGTTCAACCATTAAAACGTCAAGAATTATGGGAAAATGGACGTATATTTATTTCTACGCCCCAAGTAGTAGAAAATGACATAATTGCAACCCGTTTAAATCCCAATGATTTTTCAATACTCGTGGCCGATGAAGCACACCACAGTACGGGCAATCACTCCTATACGTTTGTAGGCAATGTTTTTAGAGAAAAAACCCACGTATTGGGATTAACTGCGTCCCCTGGTTCAAATATTGAAAGAATTCTCGAAGTTTGTGAGAATTTAGGTATTGAACACGTTGAAATACGTACTGAGGACGATTTAGATGTTAAACAGTACATTGCAAAAGCTAAATTAAAACCTAAGCGTGTAGACCTTCCTGATGAATATACGGAAGCTTTAAAATTATTAAAAAAGTCATTAAACGAACGATTAAAAGTACTTAAAGAAAATAACGTAATTTATACAATAAACGTTAATAAAACAGATTTACTAATATTAAATAAAAAAATAATGATGATGGACGATAAAAATAAATTTCAATTATTAAAAATAAACTCTGAAGCCATAAAAATAGATTATTTAATTGAAACACTTGAAACGCAAGGTAAAGATGCGTTTTTGAACTATTATGACAAATTAGCATCTCAAAATACGAAATCTGCAAAAGAGATATATCGAGATAAAGATATAAAAAAGATAGTAAACTCCATCAATGAGACTGATATCGAACATCCTAAGTTAGATACACTTTTAGATGTAGTTTCTGAAGCAGTTGCACAGAAAGAGAAAGTTATAGTCTTTGCACAATATCGAGACACTGTTTCGAAAATTGTTGAAAGTCTAAAAGAGCAAGACATTGAAGCTTTGATGTTTGTAGGTCAAAGCAATAAAGATGGAAAAGGAATGTCTCAGAAAGAACAATCAAAAGCTATTGCTAAATTTAAGAGTGATATAGATGTCTTAGTTTCTACGAGCGTATCTGAAGAAGGTATGGATATTTCTGCGGTTAATTATGTTGTATTTTACGAACCAGTCCCTTCCGAAATTCGATTTATTCAGCGTCGAGGTAGGGTTATGAGGGGAGAAGGTGGTGAAGTAATAATTCTTATTGCAAAGGGGACACGAGACGAGGGTTATTATAGAGCCGCTATTGCCAAAGAGAAGAGTATGAAAAATATCCTCAAGGATATGCAAAAAACACTTAATGAAAAGTTATGTGAGATTAAAAAGCTTAAAAACGACCAATTAAGTGAAATTGGTCAGTGTAAAATTGATAGTCTTGATAATTTTGAAAAAATTAAAGAATATAAAGAAAATGAGAATATTGAAAAAACGGTCATTATTGACGAAAAAGAGGAATCTAAACCTAAATATCTTGATTTAATGAACGTTGTAGAATCTAAAAATAAAAAGAATGAAAAAAATAAAATTAAAAATAATAACGAAAATAAAAATAATAAAGATAAATATGATGTTGAGGAAGAAAAAAATATAATAAAATTGGACAAATTATCAAATAATAATCCCAAAATGGCCACTATAATCGTAGATACTCGAGAAAGGGGTGTGGGAAGATATTTCTTAGATAAGGCAAATGTAGAATTTAAAACTCTTGAAATAGGCGATTATATATTAAGTGATAGAGTTGCAATTGAGAGAAAAACGGCAGACGACTTTGAAAGCTCCATAATTGATAAAAGATTGTTTAAACAGCTTGGAGACTTAAAAAAGTATGAAAAACCTTTATTAATTATAGAAGGGGACGAATTTTATAGATTAAATAAAAATGCGATTACAGGGATGATACTTTCAATTATGGTAGATTATGGGATACCCATAGTATTTACTAAAAATGTTCAGGAAACTGTTGATATACTTGTTAGAATAGCCGAAAGAGAGCAATTAAAAGAAAAAAGACCTATAGCAATTAGATACGGTAAAAGACCGATGTCAACTAAAGAACGCCAGAAATTCCTTGTAGAAGGGCTTCCTGACGTTGGTCCGGTGATGGCTGAAAATCTATTGATGAAATTTGACACTGTAGAAGACGTATTTACGGCTTCGGAGCGGGAATTAATGACTGTTGAGGGAGTTGGGGAGATTACTGCCAAAAGCATTAGAAAGGTAATCACCAATAAATTTAATAAACCAGAATATTCCAAATAAGTTATTCAAAAATAGGTGGATTATGGAATTAAAAAACAACACATCGTTTAAAATATGCACTGCAATTATAGAAGAAACTGTCGATAACTCGTTAAAATTCGTAAAAAACGTAAATAATAAAGTATATTCTAAAAATGTACCCGATATGTACGAGTTTAGATTAGATTATTTAGATAAAAGCGAATTGGATATTAAAAATATTGAAAAAATATTGAAAAATGAAAGTAATAAAATAATTACAGTTCGATGGGAGTGGGAAGGTGGAAAGTGGAATAATGAAAAAGAAAGTATTGTGAGTATTTTAGATATATTAAAGCGTGCAATAGAGCTTAATGTAGAATATATAGATATAGAGTATAACAATTTAGAAAATGTGAAAGAAGAAATTAAACAATATCGAGATTCCTTAAATTCTACAACAAAAATAATAGTTTCTTACCACGATTTTAATAAAACTGATGATTTTTCGGTGTTAAAAAAAGAAATTATTGATAAAGAATTTGTACACGCAGATATAGCAAAAATAGCAACTTCAGTATGTCAAAATATAGACAATTGCACTATTTTGAAAGCTTGTAGTGAATACGAATCTAAAATAATTGCAATAGGTATGGGCGAACTTGGTAAAATTACACGAGTTTATGGGACTCAATTCGGTTCAATGTTTACATTTTGCACCGTTTCAAAAGAAAAAGCTTCAGCACCTGGTCAAATTCATATTGACGATTTAATTGAAATTTGGAATAAATTATATTTAGAATAAATTATATTTGAATATAGTTTATTTAAATATAGTTTATTTAATTAGATTATATACAAAAATTATACATCTAAAATTTTATACCTCTAAAATTTCAAATTCAATTAATAAATCATTTTCTTTTTTTAAACAGTCTATTAAATCCCTGTTTAAGTCTTTTGCACTTTTATTGGCGTTTATCGATAAAGTTCTTGGACATATGTACGTACTTTTTCGTATTACCATATCTGTGTTATGGTTTAGTATCAAATCTTTTGAACCTTTTGAAATTATGGTATCTTCGTAAATTTCGTTTGTTTCTTTATCTTTACATTTTAAGGTAATTTTTAAGGATTTACCTTGTTTTAATTGCTCTTTAAACTCTTTTTGTAAATCATTTATTGCAACCGTTGAATTTATACCAACTATGCAGTCCCCTGTTGGTGTTAAATAATCTTCTTTTGTTAGTTCTAATGTACTTTTATGTGTTGATTTAACGTTTTTATGACCCATTGCTTTGAATTGGAGTTTTAGAGTATTTTCTTTGTTTTTATTATCCATAATATTACCTTATTGATATTTTACCCGTATTTTAAATTTATTTTTAAATTTTTAAGTTTGTTTTAAGTTGAGATACTTTTAAATATTGAAATTAGTTAATAAATTAGATAATAATACTTTAATTCAATATATAAATATATTATAATATATATAATTTGAAGTAGCATACAATAAAATATGGGTGAAATTATGGAATCAGAACGTTTTATGAATTTAGAATTTACAAAAATGCACGCACTTGGAAATGATTATATAGTATTTAATGAATTGGATGGTATAATAGTTCCCGAAGAGTTAAAAGGGGAATTTTCAAATAAAATATGTAAAAGGGGTTTTTCAGTTGGTGCGGATGGAGTAATATTCGTACAAGTGCCTTCAACCGCCGATTATGACGCAGACGTTAGATTTAGGATATTTAACAGTGATGGAAGCGAAGCGGAAATGTGTGGAAATGGTATCAGGTGCTTTTCAAAATATGTGCACGAAAGAACCAATTTTAAAAATAATCCTTTGAAAGTTCAGAGTGAAGGCGGTTTAAGAATTTCTGAAATGGAATTCAATGAATCAAATAACGAAGTTGTAAAAAACGTTAGGGTGTATATGGGCAATCCAAAATATGCTATGAAAGATATACCAATGATTATTGAGGAAATTGGCGAAGATTTGGAATTTATGAACTTAGAACTTCCAGTAAATTGCGAATGTCTTAAAAAAATTGGCAAAGAAGCTTTAAAACTTAGTGTGGCAAACGTAGGAAATCCTCACACTGTCATAATTCTTCAAGAGAACGATTTAAATGTAGAATTCATACGTAAAAACTTAAATGAATTAGGCGCATACATGGAATGTCATTCTGCATTCCCTGAAAAGATAAATGTACACTTTATTAACTTGCTTAATGAAAAAGAGATTCAAATAATCACCTGGGAAAGAGGAGCCGGTTATACGACCGCTTGCGGTACTGGTACAACTTCCTCCGTAGCAATTTGTGAAAAATTAGGTAAAACCGGTTGTAAAGTACTTGCACATCTTGACGGTGGAGACTTAGAAATAGAAATTATGAATAATGGAAACGATATTTATATGAAAGGTGGCGCAGAAATCTCCTACGATGGAATACTTAAAAATTTGTAAATAAATAACATATTGCTAATTAATTAAAAAAGATATAATATTTATTATATTATTTTTAGTATATTATTACTTTATTCTTTTTTATTTTATTCTTTTTTCTTACGCATATTTGATTTCATTGATTGTAATTTCCGATTTATCGAATTTTTTATTATTTGGTATTACATAAGGCAATAAATTAGCTTCCATTTTCTTAAATACGTAATCTTTTAGGAAATTTTCAATATTTTTCTTTGAATATCCGTGATTTCTCGCAACTTTGTAGATAGTTTTTTCACTTCCACTTCCATATTGTGCTGCTTTTTTTGGACGGTCTGCGATATATTCTGGCACGTGTTTCCTTGCAACGTCTCTAAGTATCCTCTTCCAGTGCTCATTTTTACTATTTTCAGCATCTTCATCTTTTGTAATTTTATATTCTACAGGCATTGAAAGCGCAACATTTACAACGTTTTTATCTAAAAATGGAACTCTTAGCTCTACGCCATTTGCCATAGTACAATGGTCGTCTCTTTCTAAATTAACCTTGTAAATATTCATAGAATCATCATAAAGTTCCTTTTCAAGCCCTTCTTTTCCTTTTTCTGTAAGTGTTCTTTTATATCGATTATATCCTGCAAAAAGCTCATCTGCACCTTGTCCTGACAATACTACTTTTATCCCGTCTTCTTTTGCCATTTCAGAAGCTGCATATATCGGGATACCGACACCAAGCTTCATTACATTTAATTCATCGATTGCATTTGCAACATTTAATAAGTATTTCTCAAAATCATTTTCTGTAAGTGTTTTCTTCCTAAGTTTTAAATTTAAATCCTTTGCAGCTTTTTCTGCATAATAAACGTCTTCTGAACCTTCCACACCTACCGTATAAAGTATTACATTATTACAATTTTCTGATGCCAATTTTGCAATAAGTGTACTATCTACACCGCCAGAATAGATAATACCTACTTTTTCCAAGCCCCTAACACGTTTACTTACTGATTCAGTGATTACGTTGTTCAACTCGTTTCTACAGTAGTTATAATCATAATTTACAGTGTTAAAATTGTAATTATAATATTCTGTAATGATTTCTTCCAAATTTTCTTGAATTATTATCTCATTATTATCTAAATGGTAAATTAACTCACTATTTGGATTTAAACGCTTTATTAATTCAGAATTAAACGCTTCTTCATAAGTATAATTTTCTAATTCCATCAAAATATAATATAAAGCCTTTTTTTCAGATGCAAATATGAAATGGTTTTCTAAATCCGTATAATAAAGTGGTTTGACGCCCATCAGGTCCCTACGTAATACTACAATATTTTTTTCCTTGTCATATATTGCATATGCGAAATCACCGTCGAGTCTATCTTCGATATGGTCTTCATATGCGTGTAGTATCACTTCTGTATCTGTGTCAGTTTTAAAACAGTGTTTTTCACATAAATCATCGTTTAATTCCACGTAATTGTAGACTTCACCATTACATACAATCCAGATAGTTTCATCACAATTAGGTAAAGGTTGAACAGCTTCTCCAACTATTGCAAGCCTATTGTGGCCTAAACTAACCCTATGGTTTGAATTAAACTTTGAATTACCCATATTTTTATTTTTATTTTCATATTCTAATTCATTAAAATTCTTAAAATAGATTACATCGTCATCAAGCATAATACCTGACATATCCTGACCCCGATGCTTCAGTATTTTTGTCATTGTTAAAAGCAGCCTATCTGTACTACGACTACTCGAGGGGTCATCATCTTTTGAGATTACTCCGGTTATTGAACACATTTCACTCACACGAAAAATAATTTTTTTGTTTTATTTTGTTATTTTAATTATAAATTTTTTATTCTATTATTATTACTATTATTATTACTATTATTATTACTATTATTTTTATTACTATTATTATTTTAATTTATTAGTTAAATTATTTATTAAATTTATCATATTTATAGCTATCAATATGTAGTGTCAAATTTAATAAACATATTGTCATTAACTTGATTAATGACTTATTACCCAGTATTTAAAGTAGTTTTGAGTTATAAGTATCTTATTTTATAAAAAGTTAATTAAAAAATATTAAAAAATATTAAAAAAAGTTAAATTTAAATTTAAATTAAATTTTTGCACCACTTGCATCTCTTTTGTATTTTCCAAATTCTTTTATCATATTTAATTTATTGTCCCAAAATACGGGTCCATCTTTACATATACAATAGCCTTCGTCATCAACACTACACTGACCACAAATACCAATACCACATTTCATATATCTTTCCAAAGATAATTGAACAGGTACTTTATAATTCTTAGCAATTTCTACAACTTTTTTCATCATAATTTCAGGACCGCACGTAATTATGCAATCAGTTGAAATATTTTCCTCTTTTCGTTTTTCGAGAACTTCCACAAGTTTATTTGTCGTAAAACCATTATATCCATAAGTTCCGTCATCAGTACAAGGTATTGTATTACTTACACTTTTAAATCGTTCTAAGAATAGCAATTCTTCTTTTGTCCTACCGCCCAAAATTGACGTAATGTTTATATTTTGCTTTGCAAACTCTTCAACAGTTGGTATTATGGGAGCTGAACCTATCCCACCAGCTACTGCTATTACATTATCACCAAAAGCCTCGAAACCATTTCCATAAGGTCCTCTTATACCTAAAAGTTCGCCTTCTTCCATTTCGTGCATTTTTGAAGTAGTTCTTCCAACATTTGCTACGCTGAAACCATTTTTATTTGAAAATCCGAACGGTTTCTCATCGTATTCTGGTACCCAAACCATTGCAAATTGTCCACCTTTGAAGTTAAACTCTTTATTTAATATGAATGTTTTTACAGAGGGGCTTTCTGCTATAATTTCCTTAATCTCGCACATTTGCGGTCTTTCCATAGTCCTATTTCTTGTTTCAGTATCTTCCAAAATATCACCAATCACAAATCACTATAATATTCTTTTCCGATATATTGTGTAATGTATAAAAATTATCATAATTTATTAATTAAATATGGTTAACACTAATATAATCTGATAATATAAATTATTATTTACAATTATCATTCATAATATAATCCTATGAAAAACATAGAATAAAACAATATTATGAAATAAATTACAAAACATAATTAAAATAATTAAAATATAAAAAAATAGTAAATAATATTTAAAATTAAAAAATAAGAAACAATTAAATTAAGTTCCTTCTTTCCAGTCATTTAAATACTTTTTCTGCTCAGGGGTTAATTCATCGATTTCCGAACCCATTGATTTTAATTTTAAGAGTGCTATCTTTGCATCTTGCTCGTAAGGGATTTCGTAAACTTTATTTTCCATATTTTTACTGTTTTCAACGATATTTTTTGCACCTAAAGCTTGGTTTGCAAAACTCATATCCATTACTTCACAAGGGTGTCCATCTGCACAAGCTAAATTTACGAGTCTTCCCTCACCTAATAAGTAAATTCTCTTGTTGTTTACTTTGTACTCTTCGATGTTGTTTCTTACAACGTTTACTTCACTTGCTAATTCATTTAAGTTATTTTTGTTAATTTCATTATCAAAGTGTCCTGCATTTGATAAAACTGCGCCATCTTTCATTAATAAGAAGTGTTCAGTTCTTAAAATATCTTTACATCCTGTTGTTGTAATAAATACATCTCCTAATTTACAAGCTTCACACATTGGCATTACTTGGTATCCGTCCATTCTTGCTTCAAGTGCTCTAATAGGGTCTACTTCAGTCACGATTACATTTGCTCCGTGTCCGTCTGCCCTCATAGCTACACCCCTACCGCACCAGCCGTATCCTGCTACTACTACAGTTTTTCCAGCCATTAAAAGATTTGTAGTTCTTAAAACACCATCGAGTGCACTTTGTCCGGTACCATACCTGTTATCAAATAAGTGTTTTGTGTCTGCATCATTAACGTTGATTACAGGGAATTTTAAAGCTCCTTCTTGTGCCATTGCTTTTAATCTAATTACACCAGTTGTAGTTTCCTCACAACCGCCCATTATACTGTCTAATAATTCAGTTCTTTTTGTGTGTAATAAGAAGATTAAATCTGCACCGTCGTCAATAACTACGTCTGGTTTAGCATCTAAAACTTTGTTTAAGTTTTCGTAGTATTCTTCGTTTGTTTCGCCTCTCCAAGCGTAAACTTCCATACCACGCTCAACACAAGCTGCTGCTACATCATCTTGGGTTGAAAGAGGATTGCAACCTGTAATAATGATTTCAGCACCGCCTTCCATTAAAGTTTCAGCGAGTATTGCAGTTTTTGCTTCAAGGTGTAATGCCATACCTAATTTAATACCTTTAAAAGGTTTTGTTTTCTTAAATTCTTCTCTTATGGAAGCTAAAACTGGCATATGGTTTTTTGCCCACTCCATTTTCATATGTCCTTCTTTTGCAAGGCCCATATCTTTTACATTGCTCATAGGTTCCACCAAAATTATAAATTATCATTGTGTTTGATTTTAATATAATCAATATATTAAATTATAATACTTATTATTAAATTACAATACTTATGATAATTATTGTAAGTTATTATAATCATAGTAATTATGATATATCATACGTAGATAATCATTTAAATTATAATTTATTGCATAGTACATAATAAATTATATAATATATAATAATATTGTATATGTATCAAATAAAAATTAAATAATTATTGTGAAAAAATGCGGAAAAGTAAAAAAGCAAATCAAAATTTAAGAAATATCGTAAATGAAAGAATTGACATTTTAATGAATCTTGCTGAAAAAGAAACTAAACGGGGAAACACGGAACGGGTAAAACGTTATGTTCTATTAAGCAGGAAATTAGCTATGAAAATTAGAATGTCATTCCCCAAAAGATGGAAAAGACAAGTTTGTAAAAAATGCGATTCTTTTTTGATATATGGGTTAAATTCTACAGTTCGTACAAATCCCAAAGAATCTTGTGTCGTAATAACTTGCTTAAATTGTGGAAATATTGTCAGAATCCCATATATTGCAGAAAAAAAGCTTAAAAGACAATTGAAGTATAAAAATAGGGTAGAATCCAATTTAAAAGCTGGAGAAAATTCAGATTCAAACTTAAACTTAACTGAAAATTCAAATATTGAAAATAATTAAATATTTTTTTAATCTTTTTTATTTTATTATTATTATTATTATTATTTTATTATTATTTTATTATTATATTTCGTTATATATTCATTCTTTTTCCATTAGTTTTGTCAGGTGATTGTACACATATCTACCTACACAAGATACTACACAAAAAACATATAGTATATAATGAGCATAAGAAATTTACATATACAATTACAGAGCTGATAAAATGAATATGTCTGATAGTGTTGAGGAAATAAATATAGATACTGGATTAGACTTAGAAAAATTGGATAGTGTCGAAGAAGATTTAAGCGTTAAAGCTGAAAGCTTAAAAAGTTCTATGGATAGCATTTTAAATAAAATAAAATTCGCTGTTCAAAGTGATGACGAAGAATTACAATCAATGAAAGCAGATATTAATAAAATATCCGGCACATCCATTTCTACACCATCTAATTCAAATACGAAAGAATGTTCTGAAATGAATTCTGAAATATTAAACATAATAAACAATAAATTGGACGTTTTAATCGATGCAAAAGATGAACAAAACCTTATGCTTAAAAAAATAAGCGAAGATATCGATGATATGCTTATTAAAATTGACAAAAGCGCTGATTTAATTATGGAAAACTTCGAAAACCAAAATGTAAGATTCGATAATTTATTAGGACTTTTACAGGATATTTTAGAAGGTATTCAACAAATAAAAGGTTTATTATCTGATATGAATATGAACAATATGACTAAAGCGTCAAACGTTGTAGATAATCTAAAACATAAAATTGATGATTATATAGGCTCCGATAATACCGGTGTTGCAAGCTGTTAATTTTAAATTACCGCCAAATTTAATTTAAAAATATTACTAATTATTTTATGATTATTAACACAATATCGATACAATATTCCGAGTAATAACCATTATATAGTTATATTGTATATCTAAAATCATAAATATTGTATTATATGAATGATTAATATAGATTTGAATAAATAAAAAATAAATGGGATTAAAATAACTTATATCCTATAACTTATGACTAATTAGTCGATAATTAAATAACTTATATAACATATATGAATTATATAATTAATTCAATGTTTTAAAGTTAAATAATTTAAATAAATTAAAAAAGGTGGTAAAATGATAAAAATAGCAGTTACTGGTGCCGTTGGTAGAATGGGAAGCGGTATAATAAAAAATATTTTAGAAAATGATGACATGGAATTAGTTGCAGGTATTGAAGCACCGGGTAATCCAAAAAAAGATATGGACATTGGTGAAGTAATCGGTGTTGGAAAAATCGGAGTAATAGTTAGTACAGCTGATGACTTAGAAAAAGTACTTAGTGAAGCTAAACCTGATGTACTCATTGATTTTACAGCTCCAGCTCCTTGTGTTAATACAGTTAAAACAGCTTCAAAATTAGGCGTAAACTTAGTAATTGGAACTACAGGATTTACAGAAGAACAAAGAGCTGAAATGGAAACTGCCATTAAAGAAAATGGTGTTTCAGCAGTAATTTCCCAAAATTACGCCATTGGTGTTAACATCTTCTTCAAAACATTAGAATTATTGGCTGACAAATTAAGTAGCTATGATATAGAAATCATAGAAATGCATCACAAACACAAAAAAGATGCGCCAAGTGGAACAGCTTTAAGAGCTGCTGAAATCATACAAAACAACCTCAACAGAGATTCAAACCTTATATATGGAAGAGAAGGTTTGACCGGTGCGAGAACTAAAGAAGAAATTTGCATTCACGCTTTAAGAGGTGGGGATGTAGTCGGAGACCACACCGTGGTATTTGCTGAAGATGGTGAAAGATTAGAACTAACCCATAAAGCAAGTAGTAGACAAGCGTTCATATCTGGCGTAATGATTGCTACAAGATACATTTCTGACAAAAAAGAAGGCATATACAATACTTTTGACGTATTAGGACTTAATGAATAAAATAAAAAAATTTATTAAAATCATTTTGCTCCGCACGAATAGTAAAATATATTATTTAAAAAATACATATTAAATAAATATTAATTAATATATTTTACAAATTTAAATAAAACTAAAAAATATTAAAAATACCAAATAAAATAAATGTAAAATAAAATAAATGTAAAAATATGAAATACTGGTGAAATATTGAAAGAATTTATACTTAAAGCCAATAAATCAGCCACTTCGGGGGATATCAATATTAAAGATTTACCCGGAAGTGCTGGTCGATTGGATTTAGTTTGCAGGTGCGTAAATAGTTCATTCTTCCTATCTCACGATTTAAGAAGAGATACGGTATTTTATAGTGTTCATTATGGAGAACCTAATCCACCTATTGCACTAAAATTTATAGGCGATGAATTAAAGCGATTAAGTCCAGATGAAAGAAGTATTGCTCTTTTTATAAAAAAAGCTCTTGAAAAAGACAGTTCTAAATTATGGAAAGAAAGTACTGCTGGAATTTATACGGCTAAACAGGAATTTCGAGACTTAATTCTTGAAAAAAAGAACGAAAACTACAGAATATTTTATTTGCATTTGAATGGGAAGCCTCTTGAAGAATGTAATTTAAAATTAAACGATGATGACGATGAAGATATATTGTTTGTACTTGGCGACCATATTGGTATTGGCGAAGACGACGAGAAGTTTTTAGATGAATTAGGAGCTGAAAGAATTTCCTTATCACCAGTAGAATTGCACGCCGACCATTGTATAATTTTAGTACATAATGCGTTGGATAAATTAAAAAATAATGAATAATTATTCTTAAAATATTTATTAAATATTTATTAAATATTATTTATCGATTTATTTAATAGTTTACATAAATTACGTTTATAATTTTATTACCCCAATCTATATGATGATATATATCTTTTAGGTGATACTATGGAAGATATTCCAAAAGTTGTAGTATTCAAACTCTCTACAAACGAATATGGTTTAAGAGTTAATGAAGTAAGAGAAGTTTTAAAACTTCAAGATATTACGGCAATCCCTAATACACCAAGCTACATTTCTGGCGTAACAAATATTAGGGGCGAAATTATGCCTATAATAGATTTAAGGAAAAAATTAAATCTATTTGATAGTATGGACACCCCTGACGGCGATATGTTAGTTATGGTTGTTGAAATAGACGGCATACCTATCGGAATTTTAGTTGATTTCGTAAGCGACGTAATGCAAATTTCCTCCGAAAACATTGAAGAAATTGAAGGAATTAAGAAAAATTCAAATGGCGAATACATTGAAGGAATTGCTAAAATTGGCAATAGATTAATAATCATATTAAATATTAAAAATTTAATTGACCCCCAGGAGTTTTAATTAATATTAATTAATATTAATTGATATTACTTAATATTAATCAATTAAATCAAGTATATGAAGATATTTTAAAATATTATTCCCCAATTATCCTTAATTTGTAATTATGCTCATTAAAATATAATATTTATTAATACTCAATAAATAATTTTAAAATTAAGTTCTGGATATATGAATATTATTAGTAATTAAATTATTAAGCATATGCAAACTAAGAATAATATATTAACCAATATTATCGATTAATAGACTTAATAAATATATATGGGCCAAATATGAGACTGTTGTTAAATAATTATCTAAATAACATAATTTAATTCGCATATGGTAATCTGGAGAGGAAATCATGAAGAAAATAAAGGCTATAGTTGTAGATGACTCAGCATTCATGCGAAAAGTTGTAGAAGATATATTAAACACAGACCCTGAAATTGAAGTCGTAGGAACTGCAAAAGATGGAAAAGAAGCTGTTGAATTAACAAAAAGTTTAAAACCAGATGTCATAACAATGGATGTTGAAATGCCCATTATGAATGGACTTGAAGCAACTAAAATTATTATGCAAACTTGCCCTGCACCTATTCTTATGCTTTCTGCAGTAACTCGAGAAGGTTCGGAAACTACGTTAAAAGCCCTTGAAAATGGAGCAGTTGACTTTATACAAAAACCTTCAGGTTCAATTTCGTTAGACATTCGAGAAATATCTGAAAAAATTACAAAAAAGGTTAAAGAAGTTTCCAAATCTACAGTACGACCTATAAAATTAACTGAAAGATTTCAAACATCTGAAAATTCAAAAAAAGAAACTAATAGTCCAAATTTGAATGTTGAAAATAAAAAAACCGAAAACACGGTAAACCAAAATGCCGTAAGGAATCCAAAAATAGATGAAACACTTTCAAAAATCGGTATTATGATAGGTTCTTCTACAGGTGGACCCCCAGTAGTTTCAGAAATAATTTCAAGATTGTCAACAGATATGCCCCCAATATTTATTGTACAGCACATGCCTGCAGGATTTACGAGAGTTTTTGCGGAAAGAATTGATAGGATATCAAAATTAAAAGTTGTAGAAGCTTCAAACGGTACATTGGTTAAACCTAATCATGTATACATTGCCCCAGGAGATACACAAATGTTATTGAAAAAACGGGGAAATAACATATATATTGAAATAGACCCAAATATGCCCAAACTTCACGGTACTAAACCTACAGTAGATATTACCGCTGAATACGTTGCAAATATTTATGGAAATAATTCTATTGGAATTATTTTAACAGGTATTGGAAAAGATGGTGCAATAGGAATGCGGAACATTAAAGAAAAAGGTGGATTCACTATTGGTCAAAATAAAGAGAGCTGCATTGTTTATGGGATGCCCAAAACTGCTTACGAGCTAAATGCGTTAAATGATGTTTTACCACCAAGCCAAATACCTAAAAAAATAGAAAAATGCGTTGAAAAATATACTCAAAAATTAGGGAGTAGGTAATTATGGATGAAATGGAACAGTATAGGGAATTGTTTATGACCGAAGCTGAAGAACATTTACAGTCCCTTAATCAAAACCTTGTTGATTTAGAGAATTGCCCCGAAGATACAGAGATAATCAACTTAATATTTCGTTCTGCCCACACCTTAAAAGGTTCGGCAAGAACCCTTGGTTTTGAACATATATCTCAATTAACACACCATATGGAAGATATATTGGACAATATAAGAGATGGTAAAATTCCTGTTAACCACGAAATCATGGATTTACTATTCAAATGTTTAGATGCGTTAGAAACGATGGTCGGAGAAGTTGCAGATGGTGAAAACGAAACTTCTGTGGATTACGAAAGTATCATCGATATTATTAAAAATTTAAAGGATAAGCACTTAGGAAATCAAGTTGGAAACTCTGGAAACTCTGCAAAAGTGTCCGAAACTTCACCAGCTCCTAAAAAAGCTGAAAATAATGTTAATAGTGCTGATGCAGTTGTTAGCTCCGTATCCGGTGAAACTAAATGCAATCCTGCATCTTCAGTATCCAATAAACAATCTTATTCATTGAAAAATGAAAAGACTCTTGTAAAAATTGAATTAAAGAAAGATGCTGAAGTTGACGTCAGTTGTGAAGAAAATGAAGTTTCTGAATTAGATATCGATAAAATTCAAGATAATGAAAATACTGAAAATAATGAAAATACTGAAAAAGAAGCTGAAATTAAAAAATTGAATATTCCTGAAAATATTGATGAAATTTTAGGGCAAATGCACCAGTCTTCTAATACATTATGTGCCATTTCTGGTGCTTTAGAACTTTCAGAACTTCAAAATTCGACAAAGCAGATTAGTAGATTTACAAAATCTGTTTTAGACAAAAAAATTGATATGGATAAAGAAGTATTACAAATGATTAATAAATCATTGTCTGTAATGAATTCTATCGCCAAATCAATTGAAAATAGGGAAGAAGTTCAAAAATATGCAAATGATGAAGTTATAAATAATTTAGATAATTTTGTAGCTCAAAAAATTGAATCAAAAAATTCTATTGCTGAAAATATCGATAATAATATTGATAATATTGATGAAAATAATAAAAATGGCAATGGAAAAATTATAAATTTCGAAGAGATTGAAGTTGAATATGACCATACAATATTTAATTATCTTGAAAATTTAAATAAAATAGCTAACGAATTAAACGATAATTCATCATTATGGCATATAAAATCAGAAATTGAAGAAGATTGTATGTTAAAATCTGTTAGATTTACAATGTTATTAAATTCATTGGAAAATGATTCAAAAGGAACAATTATAGAATCAATTCCTACAATTGAAGACATAAAAAACGTTAGTTATGATAACATAGATGTATTGTATGCTTATTCAGGGACTGAAGGAGAATTGGAAGATATATTAAATTCAGCTTGTGAAATGAACTACTCTAAAGCTGTTAAAGTAGATATTGAAGTTAATATAAATGAAATGGATAATACTACTGAATTAACTGAACCAATAAACTGCGATTTGGAAGATAAAGAAATATCTTGCGATTATAAAATAAGATTTTCCATAGACCAAGAATGTGCTTTAAAATCAGTTCGTGCATATATGGTTTTAAAAGATTTATCAGAAATGGGAACCATTGTAGATTCTTGTCCTTCTTACGAAAGAATACAAGCGGGAGATTCGGTTATTAATCAGGTTGAAGTATACTATAACAGCCGTGCGGATATAGATACAGTTGAAGATACGATTATTAAAACTCCAGAAATTAAAAATATAGATGTAGCAACCCATAAAAAAGATATGAATAACAATGAATCAAATAATTCAGAATCAGAATCAGATGAAAACTCAAACTCTGAAAAATCAGAACGTAAAGAAAGTCAATCTAAAAAATCAGAATCTAAAAAATCTCAAACTGTTAGGGTAAACATTGAGAAATTAGATAAATTGATGAATTTAGTAGGCGAAGTTGTAATTAATAGGGCAAACTTTACCCAAATTGCTACAAAATATGATTTAAAAGAATTACATAATGCAGTTGGAAGATTAAATATGCTTTCAACAGAATTACAGGAAGAAGTAATGAGTATGCGTATGATTCCTGTGGCATTTGTATTTAACAGATTCCCTCGTACAGTTAGAGACACTGCAAGAGCTTTAAACAAGGAAATAGACTTTATAATTGAAGGTTCTGAAATCGAACTTGATAGGACAGTTTTAGATGAACTTGCGGAACCGCTTACACACTTGATAAGAAACTCTCTTGACCACGGTATTGAGCACGCTGACGTTAGAAAACAACTTGGAAAACCTGAAAAAGGTCTCTTAAAGCTTATAGCCACGAGAGAAAGAGATAGGGTAAATATCGTTATTAAAGATGATGGTAAAGGAATAAATCCTGAAACCATAAGAAATAACGTTGTTAAAAAAGGTTTGATGTCAAGGGAAGAAGTTGAGAAATTAACGGACAACGAAGCAATTAACTTAATATTCTTACCTGGTTTCAGTACTGCAGAAAAAGTATCTGATGTATCCGGTAGGGGCGTGGGTATGGACGTTGTTAGGACTAAAATCGAATCTCTTGGAGGTTCTGTTTCAGTACAGTCTGAAGTTGGAAAAGGTTCTGAAATTATATTGCACTTACCATTAACAATGGCAATCATACAAACGTTATTGGTAAAATTAAAAGACCAAATATACGCATTACCTCTAACGAGTGTTTTAGATGTAGTATCTATAAGTAATGACGAAATAAATAATTTAGAAGGTCAAGAAGCGATTATTTACCGAGACCATATTTTACCAGTCACCTGGTTATGTGATGCACTACATCAATATAATGACTGTTCCTCAGAAGAGATATATGTAGTTGTAGTTGAGAAAAACAAAGGTAAAATAGGTTTAATTCTTGATGAAGTAATTGGAAGAGATGAAATTGTTGTAAAACCCCTTACTGGAATTCTTAAGAATATAAACGGTCTTGCAGGTGCTACAATACTAGGAGACGGTAGAGTCGCTTTGATATTGGATTTAAATAACCTATAATCCAATATAGCCTATTTAAATTAATTATTGGTAATATTATTATTATTATTATTATTATTAAATTAATATCTTCAATATTAATTAGATGTAAAATAAATAATATACATTGTACCACTATAGGTAAGATATCATGGTTTTAAAAGTTAAAATGGGCGGTTATGAAGTTTCTAAAGGGTTAGAAACCATGGAAACTCTGTTAGGTTCTTGTGTTGCAATAATATTATACGATAGGGGTAAAAAAATAGGGGGAATGGCGCACGTTATGTTGCCAAAATCTAATTCAATGGCTCACAGAAATCCTGGAAAATATGCGGATACCGCAGTTTCTATACTTTTGAATGACATGGTAAAACTGGGAGCCCGTAAAAATAAAATAATTGCCAAATTGGTGGGTGGCGCAGCCATGTTCGATTGTAATTCCCAAACAATGGATATAGGAAAGAGAAATATCGATTCTTGTAAATCGGAACTTAGAAAAGTAGGAATACGAACATTTGCTGAAGATGTGGGGGGAACCAATGGCAGAACCGTTTATTTTAACTTAAAAGATGGAGAAGTTAAGATAAGGAATAAAAATGATATAAAAATATTATAAAATATTATAAAAATCTGTGAAATAGTATAAAATATTATAAAAATATTATAAAAATCTGTGAAATAGTATAAAATATTATAAAATATTATAAATCTTTAAATTAGAATTATATAAAAATTTACCATAACAGTTAATTATAAAAATTGGTGTTAATATTTCATAAAATTAAATATCCCAAAAACAATTAAGGAATCTAAAAAGCTAAATATTTATATAACTAATAAAATGAATATTATAGCTATATACTAATCATATTTATTATATCATGATTGGCGTGTTTAAATACAAAAGGTGTTATTATGAATAAAATAATGTTAAATATGTTAATAAATTCCATTGTTGTTGCAATTTTATTCTTTGTAATAAGTTATCTTGCAAATCCTACAACTTTCGGAACTAATATGTTATACTTAGGAGTGGGATTAATTTTATCATTAGCTGTTGGATTTATAATGGGTAAAATATCACTTAATAGTTCTAATAGCGATGAAGAATTGTTAAAATTGTTATCTGAAAATTTAGGGGGAGATTTAAAATATAAAACTCCTGAAGAAAAAGAAGAACTTACTAAAGCATTAAATAAAACTAAAAAAGATTTAAAAACTTTCGGAGAGTTTAAATTAGGTATTAAAAGCTTATTTGAGAATATTGGTCAAGTTACTGAAGCTTTGGGTCAGGGGGATTTCTCAATCAGAGCCGATGAAAGTGGTAAAAACAACAAATTCCAAAAAAATTTAAACTTAGCTATTAGTAAAGTATCTGAATTGATAAAAAGATTAAAAGAAAATATTGAAACTTTAGAAAATAACGCTCATTCGATGGCTGAAGACATTGCTAAAGCAAAATTATCCTCAGAACAGATTACTGATGCTGCTTCTCAGGTTGCTATGGCTGCTGCAGACCAGTCAACAAAATTACAGGAAGTTACTGAGTTAGTTGAAAAAGCTAATGATGTAGCAAAAGGGGTATACCATACTGCTGAAGATGGTCATCAATCTGCTATGGAAGTTGAGGAAAACTCCGAAGTTGGTGTTGATAAAATAGAGAATGCCGTTGACACAATGCAACAAATTACAAACGTTATTGATGAATTAAGTAAATCTATTGAAGAACTTGGTGAAGAAAGCAAGAAAATTAACGAAGTTACCGTTTTAATTAAAGATATTGCTGAACAAACCGGTCTTTTAGCACTTAATGCAAGTATTGAAGCGGCAAGAGCTGGAGAAGCTGGAAAAGGTTTCGCAGTTGTAGCAAGTGAAATTAAAGGATTAGCTGAAGAAATTAAAAAATCTGTAGAAGATATCAACAATACAATTGTTGGCATCAATAAAAAAGTTCAATCAACCATTGAATTAAGTTCCGCAGGTAAATCACAAGTTGATAATGGGGTAATCGCTATTGACGAAGTTAACGGTGCTTTCATGAAAATTAAAGAAAGTATTGATAAAACAGTGAATCAGATTAATGACATTAAAGACGGTGCTAAAATTGCTGTGGACAATACCAATGACGCACTTAAAAACGTTCAAGATATCGCATCAATTTCTGAAGAATTTGCAGCTACTGCTGAGGAAGTTACTGCTTCTGCAGAACAGTTAGACGCATTTGTTCAAAACTTAGATGAATCCAGTGAAGAAATTACAGGATTTATTGAAGGTGTTCACGAAGATATAAATGTTTTCAAAGTTTAAAATAGTATAATAAATAATTAAATGTAAATAAATACATACAATTTTATTTTTTTAATTTAAGATAATTAATTTAGGTATTATTATTATTATTACTATTATTAGTATTATTAGTATTATTAGTATTATTCACAATTATATTCTTCTTTTAAAATATCTAAAATTTTTTTAATTGTTTTTTCAATAGCATTTTTTTGACGTTCTGAGACATTTTGTTTAGTTAATAAATCTGCTTCAACGTCCGATGTAAAATTATAAACTTTTTTATCCGTGATTATACATATTGCTCCTTTCCCAATACCTGCAGTCGTACCTATGGCAATATTACATTTTGTAATGTTTTTTAGTCCTTTTGCCATCAATTCAGCCACTAATTCATCATTTTCCTGAGAGTATGCTTTTGAATAATTATAATCATAATCAGAATTCGGAAGTGCTATGTTTAAAAAAGTTTCAGCAATTTCTTTTGAAGGCATAAACATAGCTGTTAAAACTTTTGAACTATGCAAAATTATGTATTCAGGGTTTTTATTCAGAAAATAATCTAACTCGGGATATTTACTTGCTATTTTGTGGATATATATGCCTATTTTTCCCAAAGTAAAACATTCTACTGTAGCTATTGTAATTAAGTCATTATTTGAATTTTTATTATTATTATTATTATTATTAGTATTATTATTAGTATTATTAGTATTATTGGTATTATCATTTCCAGTCCCAAATTCAGACATATTAACAACTCTTTTTATTATTTTATTATTATTTTATTATTCTTTTTTAATATATTATTTTATTATTTATTGAATATTTTTTTAATTATTATCTATTGATTAATTAGCTATTAATTATCCATACATTAGTTAATTACTCATTGTTATTATTTGTTATTGATTTCAAAATGGAAATATAAAGAATTATATATAAAGAATTCCAAATATATTATGACTATATATATTCGACTTAACATAATTATATTATATATTTATTAAATCAAATAATGAATATGTATTAAATTATAGGTGTGTGATTATGAGCAAATCCAAAGTTATAGCAACTTTTGAAGGTAAAGGTATCTTAGTAAATACATACACATTAAGAGACCCTTTCACCAAATGGAAAAAAATAAAAATATACCTCTACAACGATGGCCTCAGATTTGAGCTTGAAGGAAATACTATAGAGGTAGATTTAGAACAGGTAGAAGATATTGGTATAAAATTACCTCGAAAAATCATCGAAATCGCCAAGAATTCATTAGATGATATTGCAGATTATGGTTCAATTACATTCAAATTACCTGACGAAGAAGCACAGAGCATAGGATTTGCACCAGAAACGTCAATATATGGTAGAACCACAATTGACAAGTTCTTAAAAAGTCTTTTCCAAGAATTATTGTACAAAAAGAACATAAAAATACAATATGCTCGTATTGTTGGCGGTTCTGTAAACCCGGAAGTTCAATGGGATGATGGTAATTTAGTATTTGCTAAAAAACCAATTAGAAAAGGAGTCACAGTGATAGATGACTTAGTTTTAGCGATTGCAGTTCAAAACATAGGTAAACCAAAAGTTTATGACCTATTCTCTAATATAGAATCTGTTTCAGTTGAAAAAAAGATGGTTAATGAAGAAGAAAAAGATGTGATTGAAATTAAACAGTTGAAAGGAAAAGAAACTGTTAATTCATACCTTTATTTGGACGATACCAAGATATTGTACGTATTAAGGTATATATCCATATTAACAAAATACCATAAGACCGTTGAAAAATTACTCCCTAAATCGTCAGAAGAGCTTGTATCGCAATCTTCTGCGGAAAACTGGAGTGGTGAAAAATTAAAAGGTGAAGTTGAAAAATTAACCCCTGAAGAGCAAGAAATATTGACTGCGGTATACACAGGTATTGACTCATTAGAATTGCCATCGATGATGGGTTTGGAAGTTGACGAAGTGGAAAAAGTTCTTGAAAGTTTAATCGATAAAGGATTTTTAGACTTAATAAGAATTAGAAAAGAGACAGACTTAACGGAAACTGGTAGGGCTGTCACAAATTATATTATTACAAACTTCTAAAAATAATTAATTTTATTTTTAGCTTATTTTTTAAAATATAAATACAAGTACTATAAAATTAACTTTGAAATTAACTTTGTTTTTCAATATCGGTCTATTTTAATATACTAATATAAGTTAGAAATATCAAAGAATTTTATTCAATTTTTATTAAATATTTATAAAATATACCCCACTATAATTATGATGAAAATTACAATCAATATATTAATATAAAATAAAAGCATATTCATTTAAGAAACTTTAATGATTATTACATATCAATAAAATGAAAAAATTGAAACAAAGTAAAAATAAAACACTCGAATATATCAATTAACCATACTATTTTATGAAATTTATGAGTATTAAAAATACTTTTGTAAAATTCATAAATTACCTACATAAAAAATTAAAATACTATGAAGTAAACATATCTATTATATGATTATGTCTGTCGGATTGAGGTGAAAACACATGTCAACCATTGTAAAAACATTAGTCGTTGATGACTCAGCATTTATGAGAAACATTTTAAAAAGAATATTATCCACCACAAATAAATACGTTGTCGTAGGAGAAGCTGAAAATGGCAATGATGCATTAAAGAAAGCTGAAGAATTATCTCCTGATTTAATAAGTATGGATATCGTTATGCCTGAAAAAGATGGTATTCAAGCTACAAAAGAAATAAAAGAAAAGTTCCCAGGTATAAAAGTTGTAATGTGTACATCAGTAGACCAAGAACAAAAAATGATTGAAGCTGTTAATGCAGGTGCAGATGGATACATCGTTAAACCATTCCAAGCACCTAAAATCCTCGAACAGTTTAATAAATTATTCCCCTAATAATTTATTATTAAAATTTCTATAGATAATTATGTGAAATACAAAATACAATTTATAAATTATTATAAATTCTAATTTTTAATTGTTTAATTGAGTATTTGTGTTATAAAGCACTTTTAGGACGATAGTAAACAGTTAAATAATGATATATTATTTAGGTTAAATAATCATTATTTCAATTTAGGATTACAATAATATTATTACAAATATACCAAAATATTAAAAATAAAATATAATAAAATATAATAAAATAAATTATTAAAATACTAAAATATGGAATTATTAACCAGTTTTATATTTAATTAATAAGTGGCATGAGGATAAAGATTGCTTTTGATATTAAAAATATAATATATACGGGATAATTTTTGCCATACTTGGGTGTTTATATTATGTTCTCAAAAGAACAATGGTTAGAACTATTGAAAGCCATAATTGAAGAAGAACTTGATGGAGAAATAATTATTGATTTAGAAAATCCTAAAAAAGGTGGTCCTATCAAAGATTTTTCATCATTGGAGACTATAGGAAAAGCAGCTGCTACCAGAGCTGCAAGTTTTGTAATGGATATGAGTGGTGATGAGGTAGATGTTAATGTTTTCAAAATAAAATTAACTTCATTAAACAAACTACTATCTGAAACCCCGGAAGATAAAAAAGTATTTACAAAAATTGATTTTAACGGAATGTTATCTGGTATGGGTGTCTTAATATTCACAGAACCAGATGCTATTAAAATGGGCGATTCTATGCTAAAAGGCATGTTTATGGAAGACCCCGAAGTAGATGTATTAAGCGAATTAAAGATATCTGCAATAAATGAAACTTGTAATTTATTAGTTTCTGCGTTTGTAGATACTTTTGCAAACTATATGGAAACTTCTTTATCTATGACCCCCCCAGAATATTGTTTAAATGATACAGTCAGTTTTTTAAATGAAGCTCTTGAAAATCACAATATCGGTAAAGATGATTTAATATTTACCTTTGAGAGTGAATTAGTTTCCAAGGGTATCGATTCAAGTTTTGAGGTATTTATGGCGATGAACCCCGAATCTACCGCCAAATTATCTGAAAAATTAGAATAAGTCATATAAAAATATTCATATTATTTAAAATATACTCTACAAAATACTGATAATATAAGCCCAAAATTAAAATTAAAGCTAAATACTAAATTCAAAGTATATTTTATGGTATAATTATTATTATTATTATTATTATTATTATTATTATTATTACTATTATTATTACTATTATTATTACTATTATTACTATTATTATTAGTAGGATATGATTAAATAAATAATATAATATTAAATAAATATATCATAATTCTTAAAATCATATGGAATTTACAAATTATAAACTAATCGTGGTGATAATATGGGTGTAATAGATGCCATTAAAAAAATCACGGAAATAGGTCAAGAAGCTGCGGAAAATGTTGGTGATTCATTCACCGGCTTAACTGGACAAAGTACGGATGTAAGTTTTTTAGGTACTCGTTTTGTACCATTAGAACGATTACCTGAGCAATTTAGCGAAGACTACTGTAAAATAACCAAAATAGATTTTGATGGGATATTAACAGGTAATTCAATGTTAATATTACCAGAAGTGGATGCTGTAAAGCTTGAAAAGCTATTATTGTTGGATTTAATATGGGATAGCTTAACAAATAAAACAGATATGCCAGATTATAAAGAAATGGAAAGTTCTGTAATAAACGAAGTTGCAAATATCGTTTTGGCCGCATTTTTAAATGTCTTTGCAAATGAACTTAATGGTGAAATAAATATCACAACCCCGAAATTTGCAAAAGATGCAGGCTTTAACGTTGTAGAATCATTGGTTATTGAGTTAATGGAAAGAAATGTGGAATATGCATTGGTATTCGACACAAAAATAGAAGTTGTTGGTAGATTCCCATTAAATTGTAATATTCTAATTATGATAAATCCTGAAACCATTAATAATTTAGATAAGTTATATAACCAATAACTTAATCATCACATATTAATTTTTTAAATAATTCAAAAATAATCCGAATACCCGATAAATACTACTTTTAACCATAATTAATTAAAATAATATTATTGAATTGTACCCAATATAAGGTAATATATAGTATTAACTACATATCTATCTCTAATATTTTGATATAAATTTAAAATATAAGATATAAGTTTAATAAACGATATTTAATCCACAATTATTAAATTTTAGGCCGTTATACCGCCGGTGATTTTATGAGCGATATATATTTCGATAAAATTAAAGGATTAATAAAATCCGAGTTAAAAATAGATATTGACCAATATAAAGACTCCTATATTGCTCGAAGGGTTTCAGTTCGTATGAGACTTAATAGATGTAAAGATTACAGGGAATATTTGGAATTACTACATAAAACACCTGACGAATATGAAAAATTGGAAAATACATTAACTGTGAATGTAACTGAATTTTGGAGAGACATTACCGTATATCGAGAAATTAAGAAAATATTTGAAGAAAAAATAAAAGACCCTCGTGTAAAATCCATAAAAATATGGAGTGCAGGTTGTTCTTCGGGTGAAGAGCCTTATGGATTAGCCATAATGCTAAAGGAGCTTTGTGAACAGCACTCTCGAAAATTTTTCAGAATAGTAATTAATGCAACGGATTTAGATAAAGAAATTGTTAAAAAAGCCCAA
This sequence comes from Methanococcus voltae, assembly GCF_024807655.1. Lineage (NCBI taxonomy): Archaea > Methanobacteriati > Methanobacteriota > Methanococci > Methanococcales > Methanococcaceae > Methanococcus > Methanococcus voltae. The sequence continues at coordinate 100,625 of NZ_JANUCR010000001.1, forward strand.
AAAGGAATATATATCGATAAACAATTTAAGAATATGGATGAAGGTACACTTAACAAATATTTTACTAAAATAGACAGAAATCAATATCAAATATCGAATGAAATTAAAAGAATGGTTTCATTTAAAAATCACGACTTAATTAAAGAACCCCCTATTTATGAAATGGATTTTATACTTTGTAGAAACGTTATTATATACTTTGGAAAAGAAATTCAAGAAATATTGTTTAAAAAATATTATGATGGTCTTTCAGATGGGGGCTATTTAATATTGGGTAGAACTGAAATGTTGCACGGCGAACCTCGAGAAATGTTTATCCCATATAACCACAGGGAAAGAATATATCAAAAAATAGTGGGTAAAAACAAAAGTATACCTATATCGGAAAATCGTCGTAGTTCAGAACCCGATATTAATAAAGTTAAAGTAAATGAACGCTCGAAAGTTAGGGCATCTAAGTTGAAAAATAAAGATTATGCAACAAACTTAAGTTCAACGAGTAAGTCAAATATTAAAACAGGCACTAAATCGTTGGATAAACCAGGGCAAGAGAGAGAAGCTTTGAAATCAAAATATTCCTTAAAATCCAGTGCAAAAACTGATGACAAAAAAAGAACTTTATCGTCTAAATATGGGAGTACCTTGGAATCTCGCAAAACAAAGTTGAGTGAAAGTAGTAATACAAGTACTTTGAAATCTAAAACAGAAACTAAAAGGACAAGTTTATCAAAAACTTTAACTTCCAGTTCAAAATCTTTAAAAGAAAGAAATTTGGCAGAAAAGACAGTAAAGGAAAAAACATTGCGAGAAAGAGTATATTCTACTAAAAAAGACTCTGAAAAAAATTCTGAAAAATTACGAGAAGAACGTAGACTCAAATATTCAACGACTAATACTTCGAAAACCTCATCCAGTAGCAAAACTCAAACTAAAACGTCCTCAAAAACTACTAAAGATTTAGCAGAAATTAGGAAATCATTAAATTCATTAAGAAATTCTAAAAAATAATAGTAATAATAATAGTAATAATAGTAATAATAGGGTATAATATAATAAAAAAATATAGTATATTAAATACTTAAATTAAATCTATAAATTACTTTTTTTCAAATTTCCGATTATTTTTAGAATTATAGAATAATACTGCAGACAATATAATTAATATTGCAATATATACTACAATATGAACAATTATTTCATTAAATGAGCCGGAACCCACCAAATAAGTTGAAAATACAACTAACAATTGCCAAACCATTAATAAGGTTATTATTTGGAAGAATAAAGCCTTTAAAAGACTCAATATATTCTTTTTTGTATGTATTAAATCATCTATGAAGTGTACACATATTAATATTGCAATAGATAAAGCCATTGGATTAGCAATATTCATTAAGAATTTACCTACGAATAATACCCATTCTGGGTCTTCAGAAACTCGGTATGCGTAAATACCGCCCACAACAATTATTAAAAGGGAAATTATCCCTCCCGCAGGTGATATCTTACCAACTTGCAAACCTTCCTTACTTTCCATAATTTTGGATTTTATATTTTCAGTTAAACCAGCCCCCTCCGATAAAACATAAATACCTAAAAGCCCGGATATTATTCTCCAGCCTAAATCTTGGAACATTGCATAAAGTATCAATACAAAACCTATTGAAATAAATATAAGTGGTATATATCTTGACATTGTTTTATTAATGAATTCTTGTATTAAATAATAAGTAGATTCCAAAGATTCATTTTGCTTTATTACAATTCTTTTTTTCCAAACAAAAATATCTTTTAATTCCAAATATTTCAATATAGTTTCGTCTTCTTTTCCATCAGATACAATATATATAAAATCTGGCTCATACAGGTATATTAAAAAGTCCAATTGTTCTTTTATTCGTATTGCACATTCTTCAGAATTTACATCTTTTGCACCGGTGATTGTAGCTAATTCCACATCTTTATTTTCCCGTTTAAGGGAATCGTAATGCTTCACTCCCCCAAGTATTGAATTAACATCGCTATCACCTGGGTCTGATAAACCTAATTTTACAGCTGCAGATATGTTTTCATTTCTACCCAAAATAGGGCTTGAAATATGTGCTTTACGTCCTACATCATCATCCATATCTACAACAAGTATCAAATATTTCTTATCTTCATTGTTGTAGCTTAAATCATTGTTTCTTAATGAGTCCCAGTATGCTTTTTCGTTTTTAGTGCCTTTATTATTGTCATTGGTATATTCTTTGGTATATTCTTTGGTATATTCTTTGGTATTTTCTTTGGTATTTTCGACTTCTTTTTCGTTATGACTCTGAACATTTACAAGTTTAATATCGTCATTATTGCTGTTTTTTGTAGATTTTAAAGATTCTGAACTCATATTACCCCTTGAATATAATAAATATGAAAGGTTATGCGTAAATTTATAAATACTTAAATAATTAATAATCAAATATTGAACCATAACTAAATAATAAATTTAATTAAGTCTATATTACTAATAAACAGTATTAATTTTATTATTTTATTTTTTTATATTTTTTTATATTTTATATTTTATTATTGTAGTCTAAATAGTATTATAATATTATAATATTATATGTGGTATTATATATTAATTACAAATGTAAATTTGACAGAATACAAAATTTATATAAATTAATATATCTGATTCATTTAAAAAGATTTATTAATGATATAAAGATATATCTCACCATTCTATTTGTATTTTAGTATTATGTTAGACAATATTATCCAAATCATTTTATAATAGATAGTATTGTAATTAAAAATAAGCAACAATATAACCTCATAAACAAATAACAAATATGGAATTAATTTATTACAATTGTACAATTCAAAGTGTAATCGAGTGATATTATGAATAAGACCATAAACTTAAAAAACGAGATAAGGATTATTGAAGATTTTCCAAAAAAAGGAGTTAGTTTTAAAGACGTTACTACTATTTTGAAAAATCCAAAAGCTTTGAAATACACAATCAAAGAAATGTCTGACTATATTGAAGACAAAAAAGTTGATGTAATTGTAGGACCTGAAGCTCGTGGTTTTTTATTCGGGGTTCCTATTGCACATAAATTAGATTTAGGTTTTATCCCAGTTAGGAAATTAGGAAAATTACCATTCAAAACTCATAATATCGATTACGATTTAGAGTATGGTACGGATAAATTAGAAGTTCATATCGATGGAATCCAAAAAGGTCAGAGAGTTGCAATTGTTGATGATTTATTAGCTACTGGAGGTACTGCACTCGCTACCAGTCGACTTATGGAAAAAGTTGGTGGTGAAGTGGCTTGTTTAAACTTTGTTATTGAATTAACTGAGCTTGAAGGCAGAAAAAAATTAAAAAAATACGATATACAAAGCTTAGTAAATTATAAAGTATAATAAAGTATAATAAAGTATAATAACGTATAATAACGTATAATATTTAAAAAATATGAGATATTAAATTAGGTTGTAATTAAATGTAATTAAATAATATGATAATTAAATAATAACTAATAACTAATAACCAAATAATAATAATAATAATAATAATAATAACTTAAAAATTTGTATTGTGATAAAATGTTTAAAATTAGGGAAATTATAACAATTTCTGATTACGTAACATTAATAAATATCGTTTTGGGACTTATGGCGATATTATTAAATGATTTTGCATTTGTATATGTTGCAGTTGTCTTTGATGCGTTAGATGGAATGGTTGCAAGAAAAACGAATACTGTTTCTGATTTTGGGGCAGAATTGGATAGTATTTGTGATGTTGTAAGCTTTGGGGTAGCTCCAGCATATTTATTATATGCAAATATTGGCATATTATCCCCTGGATTGAATATGTGGGGCGCATTGTTAGCTTCAGTATTTATATGCTGTGGTGCCTTAAGATTAGCAAGATTTGGTGTTTTGGACGTAAAAGGCTTTATTGGTCTTCCAATACCTGCAGGGGCGTTATTTGTTTGTTCAATATTACACGCTTCATTAATATACAATGGAGCTATTACGGGAGTATTAGGTTATGTGGTTTTATTCGTGTATTTAATAGCCGGATTACTGATGATATGCGATATAAGGTATCCAAAGTATCCTCGAAAGGCTTACTTAGTAGCGTTTTCGTTGGCAATATTAATCGGAGTGCTTGGACAACCTATTCCGTTAGTATTATGCCTTATCTTCTATACAATATACGGTGTTTACGGGACTTTAACACACGAATTATAATTTTATAAATTTTCATTTCTGTTTTTCTATTTTATTTTATTTTATTTTTTTAATTATATTATTATTATTATTATTATTATTAGTTTTAGTATTAGTATTAGTATTAGTATTATTAATTTAATTTTTTATTTGATATGGATATATAATTATAAAATAACATATGAATAAATAAACTAATAAACTAATAGATATCTTTATAACATATTTAATCGTATATACTTAAAAATAAGACAATCATATTATAAGGTTGATAAAATGGAACTAAAAAAAATTAATGAAAATGTATGGGAATTACCTGAAACTTACAAACAAGGAATGAAAGTAAAAGGAAACATATATTTAAACGATGAATTATACGAAGGGCTTCAAAAAGACGTATTCGAACAAATTGCGAATGTTGCTTGTCTTCCAGGTATACAAAAATATTCATTAGCAATGCCAGACTGTCATTATGGTTATGGCTTTTGTATTGGTGGCGTTGCTGCTTTTGATGAGCGATACGGGGTTATAAGTCCCGGAGGCGTTGGTTTTGATATTAATTGCGGTGTGAGATTAATAAAAACTAACTTATCCAAAAAAGATGTAGAAGACAAAACAAAGTTAAAAGAACTTTTAAATGAAATATTTACAAATGTACCATCAGGATTAGGTAGTAAAGGTAAAATCAGGCTTGATAATAATCAGATTGACACAGTGTTAGAAGAAGGTGTCGAATGGGCAATTAAAGAAGGTTATGGTACAAAAAAAGACCTTGAAAGAATTGAAGAAAACGGTAGAATGAAAGAAGCAGATGCGAGTTTCGTTTCAGAAAGTGCTAAAAAAAGAGGAAAACCACAACTTGGCTCATTAGGTAGTGGAAATCACTTTTTAGAGATTCAGTATGTAGATGAAATCTTTAACGAGGAAACTGCTAAGGTATACGGCGTTGAAAAAGACCAACTTATGATTATGGTGCATACTGGCTCCAGAGGTCTTGGTCATCAGATATGTGCAGATTATTTAAGAAGAATGGAAAATGCCACTAAAAAATACAATATAAAGATTCCAGATAGACAATTAGCTTGTGCTCCGATTAATTCTGAGGAAGGTGAAGCGTATTTTAAAGCTATGTCTTGCGGTGCTAATTATGCGTGGGCAAACAGACAATTAATTACCCATTGGGTACGTGAAGCCTTTGAAAAAGTATTTAAGAACTCGTATGAAAATATGGGTATGGAAATAGTTTACGATGTTGCTCACAACATTGCTAAAAAAGAAACGCATATCGTTGATGGGAAAGAAAAATCTGTAATAGTGCACAGAAAAGGAGCTACAAGAGCTTTTGGACCTAATCATAGTGAAATACCAGAAATTTACAGACCTGTTGGTCAACCAGTTATTATTCCGGGAGATATGGGTACAGCATCATACTTATTAAGTGGTACTGAATTAGCAATGGAAAAAACATTCGGCTCAACTGCTCACGGTGCAGGTAGGACTTTAAGTAGGGTTAAAGCTCTCCAAATGTACAAGAGCTCAGAAGTTCAGGAAAGATTAGAAAAAGAGGGTATTTTAGTAATGGCGGATTCTAAAGGTGTTATTGCTGAAGAATGCCCTGAAGCATATAAGGATATTGAAGCAGTGGCAAATGTATGCGATAATTCAGGTATTGCACTTAAAGTAAGTAGATTAAAACCATTAGGGGTTGTTAAGGGGTAAATAACAGCTAATATATAGATATAATAATATAATAATATAATAAATATTAAAAATATAAATATTAAAAATATAAATATTAAAAATAAAAAATAAAAAAATTAAATTTTCTTTTTTTGTGATTTTATGAAAGATGATTCAAACAAATTAAACTTTGGAAATTGCATTTTTTACACAATTATAATGATTATTTTGGCTTCTGTTTTATCATTTTCTGGTTGTATAGCGTTTTCTTTGGAGAAAAATCCAAATGAAATGAATAATACCGAATTTTTTAATTCTCACGAGAAAATACTTGCAAAAGTTGATAAAATAGTAGATGGAGATACCGTTTACGTAGATGTAATTTTAAATGATTCTAACAGTTATTTAATAGACCCTTGGGATTTTGATTCAAAAAGTAAAGAACAATACAATAAATCAGTTATAAAACTAAGGCTTTTAGGCGTTGATACCCCTGAAACGTATGGAAATAATTATCCTGACGAATATATAACTTATAACGGTATTTTTATCTCAAATTTGACATATTTAAAACTCTGGGGAAATTATGCTAAAAATTATACGATTGATGAATTAACAAATAAAACTGTATATTTGATATTTGACAAAAAAAGCGATAAAAAAGGCAAATATGGGAGATATTTGGTTTATATATTTTTGGAAAACGATGGGAGATATGTCAATTTTAACGAAGAATTATTGCATAATGGTTATGCACGTGTTTATATTTCAGACTTTGAATTAAAAGAAAAATTTTTAAAAATTGAAGAAAATTCGAAGAAAAATAAAATAAGAATGTGGGATTATCCCTAATTTAGTCAAATTTAATACATAATAATTATATTTTTTTGTAATTATTTTATAATTATTTTATAATTTAACTGAAACTATTTTGCTAAGCCCATTTTCCATACAAACACCATACATAACGTTTGATTTACTTATCATTTGTTCCCTATGGGATATAACGATAAATTGGGATTCTTTGGACGCATTACTTATCATATCGCCGATTAAACTTGCATTTTTAGTATCTAATGCAGCATCTACCTCATCTAAAACGTAGAATGGAGACGGATTCAATCGTTGAATGGCAAATAAGAAGGCTAAAGCAGTCAATGATTTTTCCCCACCGCTCATTACATCTAAATTTTGTAATTGCTTATTCATAGGTGAAGCATCGATTAAAAGACCTCCCGAAAATGGGTCTTCCTCATTTTCAAGGGATAATTTACCATTACCTCCAATTTCACCATATATTTGTCCGTAATATTCAGCAACTTTTACATATGTTGCCATAAACGTTTCTTTCTTTCTTTTTTGGACTTCAGCGATTAGCTGTAGATATTTCTGCTCTTCTTGTTCATATTCTTTTCTTTTACCAAATAACTCTTCATAACGTTCGTTTATAAAGTCATAATCTTCTATAGCACGCATATTTACAGGTTCAAGTTTTTTAATATTATTTTCCAAAAGTCCTTGACTTCTCTCTAATTCATCTATTTCTATAGAATACGTTTCTTCTATCATTTCGTCAGTTATGTCTTCTATATTTTCAAGAGTATCACATAAATAAAGCTTTCTTTCTTCTTCCTCAAGTCTTGTCTCATACTTTGCTCTATCTACATTTATCACATTTACTTGGTTATCTATCTCGGCAGATTTTTCTCTTAATTCTTCCTTGTTATCTTGGAGATTTTCGATTTCTATTTCATAACACTCTTTTTTATCAGTCAAATCCTTTAAACCTTTAGTTAATTCTTCGTATTTCTCCCTTTTTTCAGTTAAAATACTTGAATTTGATTCAATATTTGATTTGTAAATTTCCACATTATTTTTAAACATACTCTTTTTATCTGCAAGGGACTTTATATTAGAGTTTAATTCGGAAATCTTTGGAATTAAAACTTCTTTTACCAACACGGCACCTTTTTTAATTTCATTTTCCAAATTATTCTTATTATTTTCATTTTCTCTAATATTGTAATCAATTTCTTTAATTCTTTTGGATAATTCTGAATTTTCATAGGATTTTATTTCATTTACAATTCTTTCACGTTGTCCCATTACTTCAGAAAGCTTATTATCGAGCGATTGAACTTTTTGAGTCATTATTTCTTTTTCATCAGTTAATTCAGAAATTTCATCATCTATTTTGGAATTTAATAATTCTAATTCCTTTATTTTTAAATTATTTGATTTTGTGATTTCTTCTTTTTTATATTCTTGGTCTCGAGCAATTTTTAAACGATTATCTAATTCTAACTTTCTTGAGCTGTAAGTATTGATTTTATTGTTTAAACGCTCTATTTCATCCTTAACATTTGATAAAGTTTGTTCTAACTCTTTTATATCTTCTGAAAGATTTGTTAACTTCGTCATATCAATATCTACTTTAATAGCGGAGTTTCTACGTATATTACCACCAACCATTGCACCAGACGGCTCAATTACTTCACCTTCAAGAGTTACGAATCTTGCTTTATGTTTTAAAGATAATTTCTTTGCATTTTCTAAATTGTCAACGATATGAGTATTTCCAAAGATAAATTTGAACACATTTGTATATTTTATATCGAATTCCACTAAATCAATGGCTTTTCCTACAATGCCGTTGTCTGAGATATCTCTTGCATCCATACCTTTTATTCTGTCCATTGGTAAAAATGTAGCCCTACCTAAACGTTTTTGTTTTAGGTAATTAATAGCACGTGAGCCGTCATCCATTTTTTTAACTACTATGTGGTTTAATCTTGCACCGCCCGCAACTTCGATGGCTGTTTTATATTCACCCTTAGTTTTAGCCAAATTACCTGCTATATTGATTACTCCGGGTAAATTTGCATCAAGCACGCCCTTAACAGCCCTATCCAAACTAAAATTCTCCATATCTTTTAATGCTTTAATTCTCGCATTTTCCTTAACGTATTCAGAATGAAGATTATCCAATTTTGATTGATTTTTGTTTCTTTCACATATATTTTCTTGCAATTTTTTCTTAGAAAATTCTAATTCAACAGCAATGTCTTCTAATTCCTTATATAATTTTTTAGTATCTTCTAAATTACTAAATTCAGCTATTTGATTTGTTAAAGTTCCAATTGTTTCATTGTTTTTTTGATATTCAAAATTTTTAGTATTTAAGGTATTATTTAATTGATTTAATTCATCTTTAAAACCATATAATTCTTTTTGAGTATCATTTATACGTTCTGAAAGCTTACTTTCCTGACTCTTTAAAGTTTTAACCTGCGATTCACTTTGTTCTACTTTTTTCTCTAAATTTTGTCTCTCTTCGTTTAATTTTTCAATTTCTTTAATCAAAAGTTTTGCTTCAGATTCCTTTTTTAATGTATCAATTCTTATATCGTTTATTTTTTCCTTAGTTTCACCTAAATCTTTATTTTTAGATTCTTCCATTTTTAAAGTATGTTTTAAGTCATCGACGGCGTTTTCAAGTGCATTCTTATCATTGTTAAGGTTTACTTCTAATTCCTTAATAGATTTATGGAGCTCCATTACTTCTTCGCTACCCTTTTCATTTAATTCATTTACTAAATCATTGATTTTTACTTTTAATTCGATAATTTCGCCGTCAATATTACTTATATCCTTGACATAACAGTTTTTAGTCTCTTTTAAAGCTTCTATCTCGTCTTTTGTTTCATCCAAAACCATTTTTAAAAATTCAACTTTTTTAGAAGTTAATACATATTTTACAACTTTCAGTTTTTTATTATATATTTTATATTTTTCAGCATCTTCTTTCTCTTTTTTTAGCTTTTCAAGGTTTGCACGAACTTCATTTATCCTAATATCTATCTTTTCAATGTATTCCCTCGCCTGAGACAATTCTTTCTTTGCTTTCTCGGCTTTTTCATCGAATTCTGCAACACCGCTAACTTCATCGAGTATCTTTCTTCTTTCATAAGGTGATGTATCGATTATCCTCAGTAAATCGCCTTGTAATATGATATTTGGACCATCGGCAATTAAAGATATCTTACTTAAAAGGTCCAATACTTCATTTTTCTTCATTCTGCGTCTTTTTTCTACTTTTGAAGATTTTTTATTGGTAGTTTTTTCTTCAGAAGTTTTTTGACTCTTTTTTTGTTTTTCGTCTTCATACCAAACTACATAATAGTTATTATCACCGTTTAGCTTTACCTTTCTACATATACCAACTTTATCTGAATCTATAGGTATTTCCCTGTTATTATTGTCAAAAAACAAAGTTACTTCTGCATAATCTGCCCTTTTTCCGTTGTGGTAAGTTATAAGTTGATTGAATTTTCCTGCCCTTAATGACTTCGCAGATGTTTTCCCAAGAACAAAACAAATGCCATCAATCGTATTTGATTTTCCCGAACCATTTGGTCCCAATATTGCCGTAAAACCGTCAGGAATTTTTAATTTTGTGTTTTTAAAGGATTTAAAGTTTTTTAAATGAATTTCGGATATTGAAATCATATAGACACCATACTAATACTTAATAATAAGAATAATAATTATAATAAGGATAATAATTATAATAAGAATAATGATACTAACATTGATAAATTGTATAAATTTTAGAATAATCTATTTTAATCATATTATTTATTATATCGTATTTAAATATTAAATTATTTGTCATTTGTTTGTTAATTCATATCACAAATGTATATTACATATCAAATTATTGAATTAACATATCTACTTTAAATAGGTAATTATATATAAAAAGAAACGTAGAATGATTCAATATTAAAAAAAATTGTTAAAAATAACCTAATCTAAAAACTAACTTTTAAAATAGCTTAGATTTAATATAATAGAGCTCTATTTAATAAAATATATTATAGTATACTAGTACTTATCTAAAAAATTAGTCTAAAATATACAAAACTATATATATTGATAACACAAGTAATATATCTTTGAAAAGTTATTATTTTATAATAGAGTTCTATTATAATATCCAATAACTTTGACCTCACAATACAAAAGTTAGTAGATAGTACATAATAAACATAAACAAATAAGGTAGACATTGTGATGATTACCTCCAAGTAATAATCAATTGAAAACTACATAACTAAAACAGATTTGACAAAGCTTATAATTTAAATAAAACTTAAAAAACTACTAATTAATTTAAAATACTAATAACAAAATTAAATATTAAATATAAATATAAATATTTATTTTTTAAATGTTATCACAATTATATCAAATTTAAAAGACACATAATACATACTGGATAATATACGAATATCAACCAGTTATATGTTTATATCATATCACATATTAAACAATGAAATAACAACAAAATATATATTAAAGAAAATAAGCTACTGTAATTCAGATTTAAACACTATTAATTATCAATAAAATAAATCGGGTTGCATATTGGGTGAAATTATGAGAAACAACATTGTAAACAAGGGAACTGAAGAATTATCATACGAAATTAGAGGAATTGTTGCAGTAGCGGAAAAAGCCCGAGAATTAGGTAAAAACATAATTTGGGAAAATATAGGTGACCCCATTGCTAAAGGGGAACAAATGCCCGAATGGATTAAAGAAATAGTTTCAGAAAGTGCTTTGGAAAATAAAACATATGGCTACTGCCCGACTCAGGGATTATTAGAAACCCGTGAATTTTTGGCAGAATTAAACAATAGTAAAAATGGTGCTCAAATCACATCAAATGATATGATATTTTTCAACGGATTAGGGGATGCTATTACAAATATTTACGGTTTAATGAAAAAAGAGTGTAGAGTAATTGGCCCTACGCCTGCATATTCGACACACTCGTCTGCAGAGGGGTTATACTCGAATAGTTCGCCTGTTATGTATGAATTAGATAAAAATAATCTATGGTATCCTGATTTAGATGATTTGGAAAACAAAGTTAAATATAATCCATCTGTTAGTGGAATATTGTTAATAAATCCGGGCAATCCTACTGGTGCAGTGTATTCTAAGAAATTATTAAATGATATTGTAGATATTGCTAACGAATACGACGTGTTTATACTTTGCGATGAAATTTATCAAAATTTGGTCTATAATGGTAAAAAGCACGTGAGTCTTTCGGAAGTAATTGACGATGTTTGCGGGATATCTATGAAAGGTATTTCTAAGGATTTACCTTGGCCTGGCTCTCGATGTGGTTGGACAGAATTTTATAACAAAGAAAAAGACCCTGTATTCAAAAAATACGTTGAAAATATTGGTAAATTTAAAATGATTGAAGTTTGTTCAACTACATTACCTCAAACCATTATTCCAAAAGTAATGGGTGATAAAAGGTTTGAAAAGTCATTGGATGAACGTAAAAAATATTATGAAAAAGCTTCAAATTACGCATACAAAACACTCAATAAAATTGAAGGTGTTTCGTTGAATCTTACAAATGGGGCATTTTACGGTGCTTTGACATTTGATGATGGAGTTTTAAATAATAATCAGCATTTAAAAATGGATAAAGAGCTGGAAGTATATATAATGGGTGTTTTAGAACAATGCGGACATCATTCTTTAGTTGAGAAAGATAAAAGATTTGTATATAACCTATTAGGTGCTTCAGGAATTTGTATGGTTCCTTTAACGTCATTCTGCTCAAAACATAATGGATTAAGGTTTACACTCCTTGAAAGAGATGAATCTATTATGAAATGGACATTTAAAACATTAGGGGAAAAAATAGACGAGTACATTAATAGTACCACTAATTAATTTAATATATACTATTTTTATTTTATATTTTATATTCCAAATATTAGTTCTAATATCATTATTGAATTTATATCTATAATTATATAAATTTTCAAATAGATAAATAATATTGTAAATAATTTAAATTTTTAAATTTTTAAATACTTGTTTTCAATTGAAATACAACTACTGATAAACATAAGATTACCATTAAATACTCAATTATAACATAAAACAGTTAACTGGGTGATTTTGTGAAAAAAATACTTGTAATAAATGGTAGTCCTTTAAAAAATGGAAATACTGCAAAAATACTTAATCAGATGATGAAAGGAATTTCAGAAAGTTTAAATTCGGATGTATGTTTTCACGAATATAATTTGGAAGAAATTAATTTTGAGGGCTGTAATGAATGTATGGATTGTAGGGAAACTTTTGCGTGTAGTTTAGACGATGATATGTCCGAAATATTGGAAGAATTAAAAGAAGCAGATTATTTAATATTTGGAACTCCGATATTTATGTGGCAAATAACTGGACAAGCTAAATGCTTTATCGATAGATTATATCCTGTAATTTCAAATGATTTTAAAACCAGGTTGTCAGATATCGCAACAATTACGGTATATACACAAGCAAATCCTGATAAAAACGCATTTATTAATTATATATCCCATAATAATGAAGTTTTAGACTTTTTGGGGCTTAATGTAATTGATACCCTGATAGTGGGGGGACTAAATGAACAGAATCCTGCTGAAAAGCACGTTTATGCCCTTGAAAAAGCATATCATTTGGGTAAAAAATTGATTAAATAAGGTCTTATTCCATTATTTTTATTTTATTATATTTTATTATATTTTATTATATTTTATTATATTTTTATTTTATTTTTATTTTATTTTTATTTTATTTTTCCTGTTTTCTTGTCGATAAATCAATAATTGTATATAGTAAAAATGATATAAAATATAATAACTGAATAAAATCATAAATATGGTATTAATCTTGTTGGCACGTGAAACTATGAAAATAATAAGATTTGAAGATACGACTAAGGGAAATATTGTACGATATTTGAATTTAGAATATTTTTCAGAGGTTGAGATAGACGTTGACATTTGCAGGTTAGCTTTACGAGAACCTTCCGGTACTTTTGTATGGTTAAGAACTACCATCACAAATCTCGAAAAAGTGATGTCCTTTATGGAAGATGAAAAGACTAAATTGGATTTAGGGGCTATTGAAGAGTGTGGAAAAGAGTATTTTTATTTTACCGTTCGTAAAAGTGAAGAACATTCTAAATAACTAAAAAATAGTATTTAATAAGCAATAATTAAGATTATTTTTTGAATATTTCTAATATATTTTTAACTTTTATTTTTTAAACTTTTTTTATTTGTTGATTAGCTTATTAAAACAAGCTCTTTTATTTAATTTATGTATCTTTAAATTGTTCTTAGTATAGTTTACAACATTTTTAATAAATATATCATCATAACCTTTGACAATATCTATATTGTAGGTAATATCTTCAGAATATTCTTCAGAATAAATTTTTACAACATTTTTATTATTATTATTATTATTATTATTGTTGGTATTATTATTGTTAGTTTCATTGGTATTTGTATCTTCAATAGCTTTTTTAACGTTGTTTATTTCGCCATATCCAAATTCCAATTTAAATTTTAAAGTATCATATATTCCAATAATTCCCGCTTCTTCAATTGCATCGTTTGCAGTTTCGCCATAAGCCTTAACAAGACCCCCATAGCCTAATTTAACGCCTCCAAAATAACGAGTAATTACTATAACAACATTTTGCACATTTTTAAGCTCTAAAACTTTAAAAATAGGTTTTCCAGAACTTCCTGATGGTTCACCATCGTCATCATATTTCATAGCCAAATAATTGTTATTGTTATGTTCTTTTACATAATAGGCAGATACATTGTGCGTAGCATCTTTATGTAGTTCTTTAATATATTTTACAAACTCTTTGGCTTCATTTTCCGTATCAACGGGCTTAACATATCCGATAAATAGGGAATTTTTATAAACATTTTCTATTTTTGCAAATTTTTCAACTGTTTTATAAATTAGTCCTAAATTTTCCATAGTCATATAATCACAAGTATATTACTTAAAGTTTGATATAAAAATATAAATAAAATTTACATAAAAAAGTTTAAAAAATAAAAGTTTAAAATATGTAAGAAATGTATTAAAAATATAGTAAAAATATAGTAAAAATATATTTAGAATAATGGTAGTGTACTACCAATTGTAGGGGCTATTGCAGGGATTTTGAACATTTTCCATATTGTCATTGCGAGTGAAAGGGCTTGATATCTTTCACCGTGCATAACGATGGCTTTTTTAGGTTCTGGTATCTTTTTAAGATATCTTACAAGCGAATTATAATCCCCGTGTGCTGAAAACTCTATTTTAGTAATTTTACCCTTAATTTGAATAGGTTTTTTGAATGGAGTAATCTCAGTTGCCCCTTCTTCTAAACTACGTCCGATAGTACCTTCACCTTGATAACCGGTCAAAATTAACTTATTTTTTGGGTTTTTCAATAATGATAAATATTGTAATACGGGACCGCCTTGAACCATTCCGGATGTTGAAATGATTATGCAAGGTTCATTGTTGTTAAATATGTTATCATCAGCTTTTAAAAGGTTTCCAAATGGATTTGTACCATTATTCATTAAATTATTAATTTTAGGATTTAACCATTCAGAATAACTCATATACATACCTGTTGTGTGGGTTAATGAACCGCAAACGTACACTGGCACTTTTTTCAATAAACCACTTCTTATATAGTTGTTTATTATTACAATTATCTCCTGAGCCCTACCTACTGCGAAAACAGGTATTATTACCTTACCGTTTTCTTCGATAGTTTCTGAAATCTCGTCAATTAATTGTTTTTCCAATACTTTCCTTGATGGTTTAACATCTAACGGTGAGCCGTAAGTTGATTCAATTATTATTGTATCTATTTCGTCAATATCTGTATCGGCAGGGTTTAAAGTTCTTGTTTCTATTTCGTTAATATCTCCAGTATACAATAACTTTTTACCATCGATATCCAAATAAACTGAGGAACTACCCAATATGTGCCCTGCATCGTAAAACTTCATAGATATGTCTGAAGTTATCTTTTTAGGTTCTCTGTATCCCAAAATGTTGATATTTTTCATAGACCTTTGGATATCTTCTTCTTTGTACGATTTTGACAAGTTTACTGTATCTTTCCATACATTATACATTAAATCAGCTGTAGGTGCATTGCAGTAAATATTTTTGAAATCAAAATGAGGTACTGCACCACAGTGGTCAAGGTGTGCGTGAGACACTACAACTGCATCTATTTTACTCGCATCTACGTCAGGTATGGCGTTATTTGAAGGGTCCATTCCACAATCTACTAAAATTCTGGACTTTTTTGTTTCTATCTCTACACAAGATTTTCCGATTTGATGACAACCGCCGTGAAATCTACCGACTATCATATTTTCACCTCATTGCGATTGTCCAAGAGATGATTTAAACTATATTCTATTTTCTACGTATATGTTATAAATCTGCATACTAAAATCTGTATACTAAAATCTGTATACTAAAATCTGTATACTATAAACTAATAAAATTTTCAAACATATGTTTAAATTTTGTATCAATATTCTTACTTTCGCATCTTGTAATCAATGTAGCAATTATATTTTTAGAATTTTCAAAGTTATAATTAATAAAATTAAAATTAGGC
Source organism: Methanococcus voltae (assembly GCF_024807655.1). Classification (NCBI taxonomy): domain Archaea; kingdom Methanobacteriati; phylum Methanobacteriota; class Methanococci; order Methanococcales; family Methanococcaceae; genus Methanococcus; species Methanococcus voltae. Next base: position 117,066 of record NZ_JANUCR010000001.1, read on the forward strand.
TTAAATCCTTCTTTTATTAATCCCAAATTATCATATTCCTTATTTGAATTTCCTAATATTTTATTGCCATTTATTGTTGCCATTTTTAAAATTTCTAAAGGTTCCAAATGGTATAATTTATATATAAAATCCATTTCCTTAAATATGGACGGAGAATTAGCCATAAAATTATCCGTACCTATTGCCATTAGAATACCTTCTTTGTGCAATTCTCTTATTTTAGGCAATCCTACATTGAATGAAGCGTTTGCTCTTGGACAAATCACTAATGGTATATTATTTTCTTTTAATTGTTTTATTTCCTGGTTTGATACGTGAACTGCATGAATTATAAAATCAGGCTTTAATTCTAAACTTATTAACCGTTCTATTTCAGATAAACCATAATTTTTACGTGAATATTGAACCGAACCCTCATGTTCACCAGCGTGTACTGAAAATACTTTTTTACCATCCCTAATGGTTTTGTTGTACTCATCAATCACATTTCTTATGAATTTGAGTTCACAGTCTTCATATTCATTTAAACCGCTTAAACCTATTCCTTGTGAAAAATCTAAGATTTGAAAAATTTCCTTTTTTAATTCAGACTCATTAAAATCATTTTTATTTAAACAATTTTCTTGAGAATTTTTATTTTTATTTTCATTTTCCAATCTTACAGTAGGTCGTCCTAAAATATAAGGTTTTAATAAATTTTTTGAATTAGATTTATTTATTGAATTATAATTATCTTTTAATGATGCGTTAAACAATTTTAAAGCACTGTTTAAAAGATTTATGCCTTTTAAACCATTTTCCCGATAATCGCAGAAAATATGCGTTCCATTTTCATATAATTCATACATACCCGATATCATACCATTGACTATATCTTTATCACTACAGTTATTTAAAAACCTATGTTTCAAACCGTGAGGGGGTTTCACTAATTCGTCCAAGGATTTATTTATGCCGACGTCTTTAATTGCTGAATCGCCTATGTGGGTATGTAAATTATTAAAAGAAGGTATTACCAAGCCATTATATTTTAAAAATACGTCTTTGTTGTTAGTTTGTTCATTAACGCTTATTTCGTTAGATTCAGGTTTTATGTTTGAACCTTCTAAAAAATCCGATATGATGCCATTTTCAATTACGAGAGTACCTTCTTTTAATTCAAATTCTTCACCATATAAAAAGTTAGATTTTAAAAATAAAGTCATAATTCCACCGAATAATAGAGTATTATTATTATTATTATTATTATTACTATTATTACTATTATTACTATTATTATTACTATTAATATCATATAATTTTATTAAATAATCTATTTAATTAAATCATATTTGCCAATTGCGATATGTTATAGTTTATGTGTATTTTTTAAACATAACCCATATTACATTACCCTGCAATTTACAAAAATAGTAAACTTGAAAATAATTAAAATAAAAATAAAATGATTTATATATAAAATTGAACTTAAATAATAAATTAGTAATAATATTTTAAAAAATAAGGTTTTAAATGTTCTAAAAAGTTCTAAAATTCAAAGGGTGTAATATTGTTAATTTTAAAAAAGAAGTCTGTTAAAAATGCTTTCGAAGAATTAATACCTAAGATATTAAGTGAAGGTATTGATATGACTACGGAAGATGGGCAAAAATGTAAAGAAATTATGAATACAGTTATTGAAATTACTGACCCTTCAAATGGAGATGTTTCTTCAAAATACCCGCTCGGTGAAAATGCGATTAAATCATACACTAATCAGCTTGTAAACGGTTGTAATACTGAATTTGTATACGATTACCACGAGCGTATTTTTGAATACCCAAATCAAGATAAAACAGAGAAATTTGACCAAATCGACTATATTGTAGGTAAGCTTTCAGAAAATCACAGTTCAAGAAGAGCAATCGCTATTACGTGGAATCCTTACATAGATACGCAAGTTAAAGATGTTCCTTGCTTACAGTTTATTGAATTTTTAGTAAGAAACGATGAATTATATATGACTGTTTTATTTAGGAGCAACGACGCATATTTAGCTTTCCACGCTAATGCACTTGGATTAATTGCACTTGGTCAAACTGTTGCTGAAAAATTGAATATTCCTTTAAAAAAGTATACTCATCACAGCGTTTCAATGCACGTCTACATTAAACGAGATATTGACAATTTAAGAAAAGATTTTAAAGTTTAAGCAGATATATCGGTTAAATTATTTATTATTATCTATTTTATTATTTTATTTTACTATTTACAACATAACTATAATATATCCATAATCTAATTCTATTTTTATTGAATATACTTTAAGTTATTTTTAATTATATCCCAATTATATTATAATTATATTTTATTACCATAATACATAAAAATCAAAATTAATATAATTATATACATGGATAGGTAGGAGGGGAAATTATGACAAATATCCAGCCATGTATTGATGAAATTAAAGAAATGATTAACAAAAGTTCGGAAAATGATGACCTTAATGAATTAAAAGAGCATTTAAAAATGATTGAAACGTTAATAAAGCACGAAACTGGCGAAGATTTAGACAAATTAAAGGAATTACATAGATATACTGAAGACGAAATATTAAGATTAATAAATTCAAAACTATAAATATTCATAAATACATTTCATAAAATAATTTCATTTTAAGACGAGATTGGTCTATCTTTGTTATAATCTTATTTTTTATATCTTTTATTCTTACTTTTACTTTTATTTTTTTATTCTTATATTTTTTTACTTTTATTTCTTACACATATTTTATTTAAATTATAATATGTAGTTTATAAGTTATAATTTAAAATTACAACGATAATCATACAATTTATATATTAATTACACACTATTTTTATACCAAAGTAATAATATATAAAAAAACTTTTTGGCATATTATTATTATTATTATTATTATTATTAAAAATAATTATGGACAAATTAAAAGTGAAATCGGGTTTTAAAATGGGAATTGAGGTAATACCAGATAATTTTTACAAACTTACGAAAGGAGAAACAAGATTATTAAATAAAATGAAAGAAATTTACGAAAATTATGAAAATGAGGATAAAACGGATAATTTCGATGGCAATAGAAATTGTGTATTGTATGTACAGCAAAATGTTAAAGGAACAAAGCCTGATTTTATATTAATAGATAGTTTCAAAGGTATTTGTATTTTTGAAGTGAAAGACTGGAAAATAGGATATATTAAGAAAATTAACTCACATCAAGTTCAAACTATCGATGATAAAACTTTTAAAAATCCGATAGTAATTTCAAATAGTTATTTCAATAAAATGAAAGACATAATCAATAATGACGAAGTATTTAAAGCATTTAAAGATAAAAATGGAATTTTGCCAAAAATATATTCATATACTGTTTTTAGCAAGATTAAATCAAAAGAAATTGCCGATTTTCAAATGAATAAAGTTTTAAATCAGCCCCCCTCAAAATACATTACTGCAGATAACTTAACCACATTGACTATTGATAAAATATTTGACAATCATAATGACGTGAAAATATCTAATATTGAATTTAACAGACTTAGGTCTTTAATATGTCCAGAAATATCAATATATGGCACAAAACAAAAAATAAGGGATAAATACTCTAAAAATAAGGATTTAAGCAATAAAAAATCTGTTCAAAATGAAAATAAGAAAAGAAAAGATGATGAAGGAACTAAATCAAAAAAAATTAATAGTTTAATAAAATTATTCAAAATAATAAATAAAATAAGTAGTAAAGATGCTATTGACGATATTATATCTTACGAAAAGGATTATAATGAATTAATAAAGGTTTTAGATGTTGAACAGGAAAAAATAAGTAAAAAAATACCTTCGGGTCATTTTATGATTACGGGGGTGCCTGGAAGCGGTAAAACCGTGATATTATTATCAAGAGCCATATTTTTAGCTAAAAATAATCCCGATTGGAAAATTAGGGTTTTAACGTATAATAAAACACTTTCAGAAGAATTTAAAAATAATTTACGTACTGTATGTACTAAAATAGGTAATGAAGATATTTTAAATAATATAGAAGTTTCTACATTCCATAAATTTGCAAAAGAGTTATATTTCACTTATAATTCTAATTATAACCCCACCTACGACAATAATATAGAAAATGAATACAATAAGGATACTAAGGATACTAAGGATAAAAAAGATGACTTTAAAGTAAAATTTAATACTGAATCAAAACAATTCTGGAATTATGAATTACCGAATAAAGTTTTAAATTTATTAGAACAACATATTAGTGAAAATAAACCTTTAAAATTGTATGATGCAATATTAATAGATGAATATCAAGATTTTATGAATGAATGGATTAAAATATGCGTTAATTCGTGTAAAAAATATCCTTATGAAGATTATACTGGTAAAACTACCGAAGGAATTAATCTATTCTTGGCAGGCGATAGATTACAAAGTATATATCGATTAAACGGTCAAAGCTGGAAAAGTTTAGGCATAGATATGCGAGGACGGAGTAAATTATTAAAATCTACCTACCGTACGGGTAAAAAACATTTAAACTTAGGTATAGATTTTTTAATGAGTAATGAAGAGCTTAAAAATCAAATTTATGATTTTTATAATGGTACAAATACATTCAGTATATTAGATGGCAATATTGAACTTTTAAAAGGTAAATACGATGTATTAAACGATAGACTAAAAAAATTATTGGAAGAATACAAACCCGAAGAAATAATGATATTATGTAATGATAATAAACAGTGCGAAAAACTATATAATAACTTAGATTCTGATTTAAAAAAGAAATGTAGTTTTTCAAAGAATTTAGAATTTGGTTATGTGCGTATCTTAACATTACACTCCTCAAAAGGTTTAGAATCTCCAATATGTTTAATTACCAATTTATCCGAAATCAATAAGTCAAATAACAAAGTTCAAGACATTTTAAACAGGAAATTACTATATGTTGGAATTACAAGAGCTTTTGAACGCTTAATTTTGCATTCTGAAGATTTTGAAAAAAATTATGCAAAAGAATTGTACGATATAATTATAAAAAATGAGGAAAAATAATTATTACTATTATTATTACTATTATTATTATTATTATTATTATTAGTATTATTATGGATATAATTTTATTTATAAATTAAATTTATCCATAAATTGATTTAATTCGTATAAACAATGTTTTAGGTTGTATAATTGGATATTCCTCGCTTTCGGCCACGTCTAAACAAACTGCATATCCCAAAAACTCAAACTGAGCATTTATAACCACAGTTTCATTTTCATCAGCTTTTTCTTCATAATTAATATTATTACATATATCCATACTAATTAATTTAGCAATTACTCCTTCAGTCCCTACAGTTAAATCGCTTTTATGGATGCTTGTAATAAATAATACATCGCCAATTTCGGAATTTGTTAAAACCGAATAATTGGCTACATTTTTCAATACAAAGGTTCTAACTTGATTTTTCAGCAATTCTGAAAGTCCACCTTTCGAAATACCAGTTATCGCAAGTGTTTTCATAATAACCCCCATTCAAATAGTAATAAATTATTTGATTATGCTAATTAATAATTATTAGTTATTACTTATTAGTTATTAATTATTAATTATTAATTATTAATTTTTAAGTTTATTTTTTAAGTTTATTTTTGATTTAAGTGGTTATTTGTTCATTTCTTACATATACATAGGATTTTCCGATTTTGTCATCATTTTTGCATGTTCTTTAGCAAGATTGTTCAATTTACTTTGTATTTTTTCAGCTTCTTCTATTAATTCGTCAATATTGGCGTTTATATCATATTCTTTATTCAAAACACCGATTATTATCGAAGCAGCTTTTGGGTCAGGTCGTAATCCTACTGTTTCGACCATTAAGCAAGCTGCAGGAATATTTTGATAATTACATTTTAACATCATATGTGCTGAAATGCCTCCCACCATTCCCAACCTTAACTTATTCATTCCTGTTTCTATTTTAGCATTTACTTCTTCCTGTAAATTACTATAATTTGTATTTTGATTCATATCTAAAGTCATAAGTTCCAATTCTTCCAGACTGGTTTCTTCAGGCAAATCTGCAAAATCTATATTCTGAATTGTTTCATTTTTGTGATTATTATCTTTATTATCCTTATTATCTTTATTATCTTTATTATCCTTATTATCTTTATTATCTTTATCCTTAGTTTCTTCATCAATGGTATTGTCATCTTTTGAGTTGTGATTTTGGAATTTCATCAATTTGTTAACTATGGTTTCAGAAGTAGAAACCCAATAAACATTTTCAGGTCGCATAGAAGCAAATCCTTCTAAAGTTACGACCATTTTCGGTTTTATACTTTTTAATCTATCTACTGTAACGTCTACAAATGGATAAATTAATTCATTTGGTATTAAAACGTCTGAAAAGAAAACAATTAAATCTTTTCTACCATAAACCCGAACAGGTGGGTAAGCCACACTATCCTCCACAATCATTGCTAAAGGAAAAAGTGGGTCTTCAAAATATCCGATATACTCCAAATTAAGATTTTTTATAATGTGATATGACGAAATACTTCCTACGAGCCCTACACTCGGAAATCCTACAATTACCAATGGGTCTTCATAATCCACTGTTTTTAAGCCAATATATTGCATATTTCCCCTCTTTCTATTTAATTATGTATTTGTACATTATTTTTATTATTTTTATTATTTTTATTACTTCATAAATTAAATTATAAAATTTAAAGTATAAATATCAATATAATTTAAAATAAAATTGATAAAATGATGATGTAGTAGAATAAAAATAAATAAGTTAAGATAAAAAATAATATTAAAAAAATATTAAAAAAATATTAAAAGAATATTAAAAGAATATTAAAAAGAAATATTTAATAAATAAGGTTTATTTTAAAAACCCATTAATTTACCGACTTGGTACACGATTATACCCACAAGTGAAGCGATACCTAAGTTATAGAATACAGAAAATGCAGTCCATTTTACACTTCTTGTTTCGAGATATATTGTAGCAATTGTTGCAAAACACGGTATGTAAAGTACAGATACTAAAGTGAGCACCAAACCCGTTAAAGGCGTTAAAGCATTCTCTATACCTTGAGTATACAATATTTCAAGTGTTGAAACAACTAACTCTTTAGCAATTATACCAAATATTAATGAAATACCTGCTGTACCATCTAATCCCATTAAGGAGGTCAATGGGGATAACATATTACCTATCATATATGCATAGCTTGCATCTGGGTTAGGGTAAGTCGTTAAAGCATAGAATAATACGGAACCTGCTGCAATTAAAGTACCTGCTTTTTTCAAGAATCCTTTAGATTTTGACCAAGTACTGCTAATTACGTTTTTCCAATCTGGTATCCTGTAAGGAGGTAGTTCAAATACAAAATCTTCACTTTCCCCTTTGATTACATATTTACTCAACAACCAAGAGGAGAATATAAGCACTATAAAGGATACTGCGAGTATAAATAATGAGAATATTGCCTGATTAGCTGGGAAAAATGCTGCAGCTAAAAATGCGATAATCACAAACCTTGCAGAGCACGGTACAAATGGAGATACCAATAAAGTGGTTAATCTTTCCTTATACCCTGAAATATAACGAGTACCCACAACTGCCGGTATTGTACAACCGAAACCCGTCACCAAGGGGATAAATGATTTACCACTTAATCCGAACTTAGACATTATATTGTGCAATAGTGCGGCAACTCTGGATAAATAACCCGTATTTTCCAATGTTGCTAAGGAGAATATCATAATAAATACTAATGGGAAGAATTCTAAAACTGCACCGACACCGCCTACAACACCATCTACCACGATACCCTGGTATGCCGCTGGAGTTATAGAACTAATCCACGCACTAACAAATTCGATTATTGTTCCTGCCCATTCTGCCGTTATATCATTTATTGTAAACACAAACGTGTATAATAAATACATAACTGCGGCAAAAATTACGAGTCCATAAATTGGGTGTACAAGAATTACATCGATATCATCGTGAACTTCGCTATCTTGATAAACGTCAGATAATATTTCATCACATTTACTATATCTTTGCTCTGTCACGTAGCTTTCTACATCGTGCTTTATTTCAAATTCCACCTTATTTTTAATTTGTTCAAATTCTTGAATAAATGAAGCGTTTAATTTAGAAATTATTTCTGCATCGCCCTCTAATATGGATAAAGAAACCCATCGTTTAGGATATTGGCTTAATTCGGGGATATTATGTTTATCCAATAAAGCACATACTTCTAAAACTGCATTTTCCAAAATCTCAGAATATTCTATTACGATAGGTTTTTGAGGTTTATAGTTTGCAACTTCCTGTTTCAAATCGTTATGGCCTATGCTCAACCTTCCAGAAGTTCTAATTACTGGAGCCCCACCTAATTTATTAGATAATTTTTTGTCATCGATTGTAATTCCGTACTTTTCTGCTTCGTCTATTAAATTTAAACAGACTATTGGAACTACCCCTAACTCAATTAACTGTAATGTAAGGTATAAATTCCTGTTTAAGTTTGGAGTATCGATTATGTTTACAAATATTGCATCTTTATTTTCTATAATAAAATCCCTTGCAATTTTTTGGTCTATGGAATTAGACATAAGGGAATAAATACCCGGAAGGTCAACCAAAGAATATTCTTTGTTGTTAAAACTATAATGACCTTCTACTTTTTCTACAGTAACACCGGTCCAATTACCTACTTTTTGTCTCATACCGGTTAAACTATTAAACAACGTGGTTTTACCAACGTTAGGCTGTCCTATAAATGCTATTTTCGCCATATAATCACCATATATATAAACACTAATAACTTGCTATTTTTATTATTTTAGTATTATTTTTATTTTTACCATTATTATTTGAAGTGTAAATTATAATCATAATTGTTATAAAATATCTTTATAAAATATACCATTATTGTAGTTCATAAAATGAAATAATGGTGTTTCGTGGATTAATTTGTTATTTGTATTTTAATATTATTAATATATCATTATCAATTATTTCTAACTGGTATTAATATTAATTAAGTGATAATTATTAATAATTATTAAATAAGTATTAATTAAATATTAAATAAATATTAATTAAGTATATATTTGTTATTTATTATTTTGTTATTATTTACCCTTAATTTTTAAATATTATTTTTTTCAAATGTATATAAAATGTATATAATTTCCTGTGATGTAGATTACCAATATTACAATGAATTTTGAATTTTGAATTTTTAAATGTTTAAAATGTTAATAACGCTAAATGTCAACTACTAAGTAGTATTAAATTAATTTAATCCGAATCTTCCTCTTTTGAATTTCTTGAAGGGCATTGTTCTTTCAATTTACAGTTTCCGCAACTCCCACAACTTGCGTTTATAACTGATTTTGAAAGTTTTACCATTATTTTTTCAAAAAATGATTCTTCATTGTTTCGTTTTTCAATCATATTTGATTCCTTTTTTGTATTTTTTTGCACATTATCCCTGAGTATTATTTTTATATTTGCACAATATTCCCTGTTTATTACTTTTTTATTACTCGTTTACTCAGATTATTAATACTAAATATTATTACTATTACCGATGTGATATGTGTGTATTTATTTTTAATTAACAACTAACCATTATATTTATGAATGTATATTATTATCGACTATATTATTTTATGAATATCTGTTAAGATATCATATTTCTTGTACCAAATGACTTTTGTATGTGTAGATTCAACAACCTTAGGTGAAATTTACTAAAACACTTTTGTGGCTGAATTATTTAGAAAACCTTATTATACGATATTTTTTCCCGATATACATATGTATACACCAACATAATTTATAGATATTAAGATATCTTTAGTTTAATTTACATAGATATTATTTGCCAATTTTCTGCTAATTGCAACTTTTGTATTGCCAATTACTATTGTCAAAGGACCTTTTTTATCATTTATGACAACTTTTACCATTTTACCGGTTATAAGTCCCATTTCATTTAATTTCTTGCACGATGTATGAGTTTCTGGATTGTTTTCCACCTTTAATATAGTGTATTTTCCAACATTCTTATCTGCAAGTCTCTCAAATTTTTGGGATTCGCCACTTTTATAAGGGCTTCCGAAATATATCATAATATACCTCTTGAACCTACCTCTTTTGATTATTTAATAGTTAAATGTTAACTAACCTACCAAGTATGTGATAATTAAATAACTGCCATATTTCATAATTCCATAAATCATTTTTAAAATTATAAAATTAATAAGTGCACTTAATTAATAATACTTAATATATTTAAGTTAACTTAAATATTTTAACAATGATTAATATACCCAATCTAATATATAAAGTTTACTAATCGAAAACATTAATAGATAATTGTCATAAAAAAATTGTAAAAATAACAAAATAAAAATGAGTATTTTGAAGTTATATTAAATGTAAATTAAATGTAAATTAAATGTAGGTTAAATTAGAGATACTTTTTAACATATAACTCCGCATTTAAAACACTTGCACCTGCTGCTCCTCTTATAGTATTGTGCTCTAAAGCTGTGTACTTTGTTGTAAATATAGGGTCTTTTCTAACCCTGCCTACTACAATAGACATACCATTACCAGTATTTCTGTCTAATCTTGGCTGTGGTCTGTCATTTTCACTTCTAAGTACAATAGGTTTTGCATAACTTGGTAAGTTAAAATCTTTTAAAGGGTCAAATTCATCCATAGCTTTTATAATTTCCTCAGTTTCAGCTTCTTCAGTTGTTTTAACGAAAACACTTTCTGTGTGTCCATCAATTACAGGCACTCTGTTGCAAGATACGCCTATTTTGAAATTTCCGTCTATAAAATGACCGTTTTCAACGTTGCCCAATATTTTTAAGTTTTCGGTTTGCATTTTTTCCTCTTCCCCGCCGATGTAAGGAATCATATTGTCTAAAATTGCCATACCGGGTACTCCATCATAACCTGCGCCACTTATGGCTTGCATAGTTGTAATGTTTACCAAATCTAAACCGAATTTGTCCATTATCGGTTTTAAGGTAATTGATGAGCAAATTGTTGAACAGTTAGGGTTTGTAATAATACCGCCGTCGTATCCTCGGTTATCCCTTTGAGTTTCCAACATTTTAAAATGTTCGTGGTTAACTTCGGTAATAATTAATGGCACGTCTGCCTCCATTCTCATTGCTGAAGCATTTGAAAATACCAATTTACCAGCTTTTGCAAATTCTGGCTCAATAGTTTTTGCAAGATTTGCAGGTAGTGCTGAAAATACAATATCAACATTCTCAAATTCTGGGTGGTTGGCTTCTGTTGGTACTACCACTTTTTTAGCAATATTTTCAGGAATTGCCTCAGTTTGATACCAGTAGCAAGCATCTTCGTAAGTTTTTCCTGCACTTCTTTGTGAAGCCCCTAACGCAGTTAATTCAAACATAGGGTGATTTTCTAACATTTGGATAAATCTTTGACCCACATTTCCAGTTGCACCTAATATTCCTACGTTTATTTTCATTTAACTCACCAATTGTAGTTTTTTACAGTTAATATGTTTAAAATATGTTTATATATGATTTATTATTTTTAAATTACAGTATATTACTTTAAATTACATTATATTACTTTATATTACTTTAAATTATATTTGAAATTAGATTATAACCATAATTAGAATTATAAATATGAATATAAATCAGTATCTTACATTTAATTATGAATTCTAATATTTAATTTTAATCATATTTGTTTTTTACAAGTATTTTATTTTTAGATTAATTTTTTATACAATGGAATTAAATAAAATGATAATATTTTTATTTAGATTAGTGATTATATCTATTGAATGACTAAGTCATATATCAATTTTACTAATTTGCTAATTAAATTAAATTTTATCGGTGTAATTATGAACAAATTTGACAATGAAAATGGACAAGAGAAAATAAACGAAAAAAAACAAATTATAAAAAATATTATTAATTTGAAAAAAGAAAAAAATGCGATAATCTTAGCTCACAACTACCAACCTCGTGAAATACAGGAAATAGCTGACTTTATCGGTGATTCATTGGAACTTTGCATAATTGCTGAAAAAACAGATGCAGATATAATTGTATTTTGCGGTGTTGATTTTATGGCAGAAACTGCAAAAATTTTAAATCCTGCTAAAAAAGTATTATTGCCCGAAATTATGGATACTGAATGTCCTATGGCTCATCAATTACCTCCTGAAATAATTATCGAAGCTAAAAAAGAAAATCCTGATGCCAAAGTGGTTATATATGTCAATACATTAGCCTCTGCAAAGGCTTTGGCAGATGCTACTTGTACATCTGCAAATGCCGATAAGGTAGTAAATTTATTTGATGAAAAAACAATATTATTCGGACCAGATAACAATTTAGCTTATTTCGTTGAAAAAAGAAGCGATAAAACAATAATTCCCATCCCTAAAGGTGGACACTGCTACGTACACAAAATGTATACCTTAGAAGATGTTAAAAAAGTAAAAGCTGAATATCCTAATTCTGAATTGTTAATACACCCCGAAAGTAGCCCTGAAGTGCAAGATGTCGCAGACCATATTATGAGTACCGGCGGAATGGTAAAACACGTTTTAAATTCACCAGTTGATACATTTATAATCGGAACTGAATGCGATATGATTTCCAGATTAAATATTGAGCTTGAAAAAGTGGGTAAATCAAAAAAACTTGTACCTTTACGAGCAGATGCAATTTGTAATCCTATGAAACATATTACTCTTGAAAAAATAGAGACTTGCTTAATTAATGAGAAATATGAAGTAAATTTGGACGAAGAAATTATTAAAAAAGCAAAAGTTGCAATCGATAAAATGTTATCATTAAATAAATAATTGAATAATTAAATCTATTCTCTTATTTTTATTCTTTTTATATTGTTATTCTTTTTTCTTTTTATTATTTTATATTAGTAATCTATATATAAAATTGTTATAAAACATATTACAATGTATAATATCGAATAACACGGTTAAATTTAAAAATACAAAATATATTGGCGATAAAAATGGATTCTTTAATAATGGCTGGCGGTAAAGGTACGAGACTTAATTTAAAAATTGAAAAACCACTCTTGGAGATTAATGGTACTACAATAATTGACGATATGATAAAAAATTTATTAAATTCAGATATTGAAAACATATACATTGCAGTTTCCCCAAATACGCCCAAAACAAAAAAACATATATTGGAAAACTATTCAAAATACATCACAGATTCTAAAAATGTGAATAATGTCAAAATTCACATTATAGAAACTTCAGGAAAGGACTATGTAAATGATTTAGGCGAATGTATCTCATATTTCAAATCTCCGTTTTTAACATTGTCCGGAGACTTAGTAAATGTTAAATCGAAAACTATTAATATAATTATTAGATATTATTCTAATATATGCAAAAAAAATAGTGATATAGAAGCTTTATGCGTAGTGAGTCGTATTGAAGATTACCCTGCAACTCCAACAATTGATTTTGAGGGTTATGTTCCATTGGGCATTAATATTGTAAGCCCTAACGAAAACTACCAAAAAGAAGAGTTGTTCGTTTTAAAAGAACCTATATTGAACATCAATACTATGGAAGACCTTAACATAGTTATTGAAAATGACATATATACTTCATAATATGTTAATTAGCTAACATTAAACACTGCTATTAGGGTGTTGAGTATTACGTTTAATTAGTTTTACAAATATCAAATATACTGTAATAACTGTGATTATATAGAAATATAACCATATTTTTCAAGATATTTGTCAGAATATAAATAAAGTATATATAGTATATAAATAATAAATATTATTATCTTAAATTTGCCACACATAACAATCATATTAATTACAAAAAATATCGTATATATTAATAATTGTAAAATATGAATTTTTAATAAGTATATAAATTTTATATATTAATAGATTATCGTCAAAAATTTTGGGCATTAGGTGATTAAATGAAATTATCCTTTAAATCATTATGTGGTAGGTCAATTGTCGGCGACCACGGTAGCATAGTGGGTGTAGTTAATGATTTAGTAATCGATGAGAAAACTGGCAGGTTAGTATCATTGAATGTAGAAGTATCGGAACAGAGTGCTATCTACAAAAAAGAACCAAGCGTATTTATTCCATACAGAACTGTTTCAGCTGTTAGAGATGTTGTTGTAGTAGATGAATCTAAAATGGCAATAAATAATTAATTAACATTTAATAATTTCATTTATAATTATTTTATCTCTTTTAAATAAATTGTACTCTTTAATAGTGGTATATCAAAAATTTTAATTTTATAAAACATTAATTTGCACTATTTTAATATATTATATAGTATATCCATATATTTAAATATTTTAAAAATATATTTAAATTCATTGATATATCTACACATTTAAATATAATGACGTACAGTAAAATATATGTTATTAAATCATAAAAATAATATTCAACTTCAAAATGTGATATTATGATAGTTTGGAACTTAATATGTCCTAAATGTAAAAAAAGGCTAAGATTTGAAGTAGATGTTTGTCCTTGTATGGCTTCAGAAGTGGAACTTCCAAAATGTGAAGTTTGCGGTGAAAAATACACTTTTGAACTATCAAATACTCGATTTAAAATTAAAAAATAATTAAAATCAAAAAGTGAAAAAAATGTTAGAGTTTATCGATGAATTTGCAAATTATTTGGTTGTAAATTTATTAAATATGAGTTTATCATCCCCTGTGGGGAGTTCAGTTCAGTTTTTTATAGCAGATGTTATAAAAATATTGCTTCTTTTGATGATAATGGTATTTGTAATATCTTATGTTAGAAGCTATTTCCCACCTGAAAGAACTAAAAAAATACTTGAAAAATATATGGGGGTTCAAGGGAATATATTTGCTTCATTGTTGGGCATTGTAACCCCGTTTTGCTCTTGCTCTTCTATACCTTTGTTCATAGGATTTATTGAAGCAGGCATACCTCTTGGAGTCACATTTTCATTCTTAATTACCTCCCCAATTGTAAATGAAGCTGCTTTTGCGATACTTTTGGCGACTTTTGGCTGGGAAGTTGCTTTATTATACACCGTTTCGGGGGTTGTAATAGGTGTTTTAGGTGGATTATTAATTGGTAAATTAAAAATGGAAAAGTATGTGGAAGAATATGTTTATGAAATAAGACGCAGACGCCCTGCAAAAATAAAAGAACTTACGTTTAAAAATAGGGTAGAATTTGCTAAACAAAATACCATGGATATTATTAAAAGAGTTTGGGTATACCTAATAATAGGTATTGGTATTGGTGCAGTTATTCACGGTTATTTACCACCTGAAAGCTACTTAATACAACTTTTAGGTCCGGAAAACCCATTTGCACTGATAGTTGCTACTATTGTGGCAGTACCGATTTATTCCAACGCTCTTGGTACAATACCGATAGCTGAGGCATTAATTGGTAAAGGCGTTCCTATTGGTACGGCTTTAGCTTTTATGATGGCTACGACAGCTCTTTCATTGCCTGAAGCCATTCTATTGAAAAAAGTTATTAAACCAGAATTAATTGCAACATTCTTCGGAATAACGAGCGTTGCAATAATTTTAACAGGACTCATGTTTAATATATTATTTGCATAACTATAATTTAAATAAAAAAATACTAAATATTAATAGAAATAGTATTAATATTAAAATTAAAATTAAAATTAAAAAATAATATAAAACTTAAAAGGTGAAATTATGTCTTCGAAATTAGTTTTTAAAGTGTATGGTTTAGGATGTGCTTCCTGCAATAAATTATTTAAAGATTTAAATGATGCAATTAGTGATTTAAAAGAAGCTGAATTAAAGGATTATGAAACAGAAGTTTTAAAAGTTGAAGACCCGAAAGAAATATTTAAAGATGTTTTAAATATACCAGGTCTTGCAATAAACGATGAAATAATGTTTGAACAGGAAAAACCAGATAAAAAACAGCTTATTGAATTAATTAAAGAATATTTGGCTACAGAAAATTAAATAAATTAAAAATAAATATAAAAAGTAATATTAATTTTTTATTCTTTTATTCTTTTTTTGGTTAATTATTCAATTAATAACGAACCATAACCTACAACAGAAGTATATTCTTGTGTTAAGTCGCCCGAAGTCATATAATTCAATAATTCAGCACTTTCAGCACCAAACAATTTTAAAGCACATAACATAGTTATTACTTGTCCGTATCCGCACATACTTACGTTATTATCATATATAGCTTCATAAATTGCTTTTTCATCCATTTCGAGGATATTTTTGATTACTTTTGCATCTTTTTTTATGGTTGTTTCTTGAGGCTCGTAGTGTGAAAAATCAGTCGAAGCAATTATTACAACTTTTTTATTTAATTTTGTTGCAGATTCATAGATTGATGCACCCATATTAACATAATCATCATATTCCATACTTTGGCAACATATTGGAACTATTTTAAACTTCGATATGTTCAATAATTCAAGATGTTTTATAAAAGGTAGTTGAACCTCTACCGAATACTCTTGCAAATGTGCAATATCATCAAGTTCAAACAAATCGTGTGATATTAGCTCATCTATCAATTCTAAATCTGGCTTTATATCACCCAGTGGGGTTTCCCATATTTCATTGGAAATCGCCACCCTTGCGCCCATACCGGTGTGGTTTGGTGCCAGTAGTATAATCGTTGTTTCATCACCTAACCTTTTTGAGAGTTCATAATATGAATAGCTTGCAGTAATTCCCGAATATTCATAACCAGCGTGTGGACAAATTAATCCAATGGAATTCTCCAAATCTTTTTTTGAATTAATTTTTAAAGGTAATTCTCCGATTCCCAAGGGATTTGTGTAGAAATATTCGAGTAAACTGATTAATTCATTTGCATCTTGTGGGTAAAACCTGTTTTGTGCGATTGGAGTTCTTGACATAATTACACCTAATATATTGATTATAAAATTTTCAAATTTTTGATTTATTTAATTGTATCATTTGTTGTAATTATAAAGTATTATGTTTAAACAAATTAATAAAGATTTATGTATGTCTTGTTTAAAAAATAAGTAAAAAAAAATAAGTAAAAAAAATAGTTAAGATTATGTTAAAATTATAATTTAAAAAATTTTAAATCACATATAAAGTATAAGATTTCACCATGTGCACCACTCACCTTTGAAATCATTTTCTTTTTATGCAACTGCCTTAAACGATTTGATAAAGAGCTGGAACCATTATAATTAGGGGAAAATTCATTTTTAATAAGTTTATAAGGTACTGCCCCGTTATTAGAAGATATGAATGTCAAAATTTCTTCTTGTGAAGCCATACTATCACTTCAATATACTATTATTTTTATTTTATTATTGCTGTTTATTATGTCTATTTTTAGTATCTTTGGTATTGTTAGTATATAATTCAATATTATCCTCATTTGCACGAATTAATAAAAAATTGCCATAATCTTCAACAGAAATATATTCCGTAAAATGATTAGAAACCGATTTTACAACGTTTAATGATTTTTTTGCCATTTGATTCATAAAATATCGCCAAAATATAATCTATTTACTGTACACTGTAATATTAAGTACATATTTTTCATATTCCGTAGTTGTATATTGGTTGTATACGATATTTGTAGATATCACCCCAATAAATAAAATTAATAAATAATTACAATATAATAAACTATTTCATTATATAAATATTTTTTCAAAATTTTGAAACAAATAACAAATATATTTAAAATAAAATATAAAATTACAATCAAAATAATTAACGTCATTAATTTATAAAAAAAATAAAATAGAGGTAAATAACAGCAGAAAATAAATAGAATTTAGTAAGGTAATGGCAATCCTATTTCTTTCCTATGTGCTCTCTCTTTACCGTTGTTGTCCTTTTTGGAGTTAGCTAATTTTTCAACTAATCCTAATCCTGGTTTTACATCGTCAATGTTCTTTATTTCAATAACGCCCGCATCTTCCATAGCTTTATAGTATGCTTCACCGTTTGCAGTTCTTATAAAGATTGTACTCCAACCGTCTGGGCTACCAACTGAACCTGTTGAGATATCTGCAAGTTCAGCTGTGTAATCCATACATACGTGGCAAGATTGTTGTTCGTATGGGTGAGTGTCTTTTAACTTAATAGTTTTTACATCGCCCCATTTTGAATATACCCAGAATTTACCTTTTCCGATATCTGTTTTAGCAACATCTTCCATTTTAATTCCACAGTGCTCCTCAACAATGGTTTTTAAACCGTTGTATGGGAAGTTTTCCATACAGAAGATACCCATTACTAAAGCAATTTTATCAGGTACGTGTCTGTATCCTACTGGGTATTTTAACATTTTTCTGATTGATTGCACTTGACAAGGAGTACCTACGAATCCTACCTTATCGCAACCGTATTCTCTTACAGCATTTTTCAATACTGATAAGTTTGGTGAAGTTGTATATTTTGTACCTGCTGCACTTAAAACTTCGTCAACAGTTGTAGCTACTTTAGGTACTGCACAGAAATCTTCACCTTTATCTGCAACAATTACTCCATCAAGTAATCCACTTTCTAAACCGTGTATGTAAGCTGCTGATACAATACCACCGTCTTGTGATTTTTTACGGATTTGTTTATCAGTAGCTCTTGCGGATATAGCAAACTTGTATGAGCCGAATGGGTCCATCCAATCACCTCTGTTTTATAGTATTATAATATTTCAACTTATTCTATTTTTTAATTTTTTATTTTTTATTTTTTGTAGTAATTCAATTTACCTGTTTTAATTCATTATCCTGCTGTAAATTGAAATAATTGAAATATTTGTATTAATTAGGAAAAATTCAGTAATTAATCGTTTAATAGATTAAATAATACATAAATAATACATAAATAATGTATTAAACTATTTTAATTACTCTATTTTTTCAATTAATTCAGGGAATCTTATTCTTGGACATTGTACGCTACAAGTACCGCATTTTATACAAATTTCTTTGTCGATTGCTGGTCTTCCGCACTCCATTGTAACAGCTCTTGTTGGACAAGCTGCTGCACAAGCTCCACATCCCATGCATAATGATTTGTTAATTACTTTGTTGATTAAATCGCAACCGCAAGCTTCACTACCGTATTTAGCGAGTTCTGCGAATGGTTCTAAGTAATCCATATCTCCTTCAAGTGCAGCGGTTATCACAGCTACGATAATTTCAGGTGATGGTGGACATCCAGGTATTGCAAGGTCACACTTTACAACTTCAGTTAACGGAGCAAATGCGTCGTGAACTGGTTTTGACATTTGTCCGCCTCTTGAAAACCTTGTAATGTTTCCGCTTGCAGCACAAGCACCTAATGCTACAAGTATTTTAGCTTTTTTTCTACAAGCGAGTGCTGTTTCTAATGCGTGATGGTCGTTTATACAAACGCTACCTTCCAATAAGATGATATCTACATCGTCAGGTACTTCCCTAACATCTGCCAAAGTTTGTGAATATACTAAGTCTATAGCACCTAATACATCCAATAACTTCTCGTATGTGTCCGTAAGGGATACCAAGCATCCACAGCAACTGCTTAATTGTACGTGGGCAACTTTAACCATTGTATTTCCTCCCTCATCATTTTGATAAGTTATTAAGACAATAACATTTGGTCTTATTTTTTAATTAACAGTGATTTATCAATTTAACATATTTATTCGATAATTATCGATAATATTGTTAAATTAATTTCTTAAGTAATATTGGCACTAATTTGATTAATATTAATTAATATTCAATATCTAATATCTAATATCTAATTAATTTAATATTCGCGTAATTAGCAATTTATTAAATAATACACATTTTAATAACATTTATATATTTTTTACAATACGGATGTACTTAATTTCCCCTTATATCCGCTAATATCATATCTACAGCTTCATCAACAGCGTTTTCAACTTCTTCACATAATTCCAACACAACGTCAGGTTCTGAAACATATTTTGCTTGACAACCAATAACTTTGTATTTTATATTATTTTCAGTACAAATTCTGTTCAATGTAGTAGATAATGGCCAATCGTGGCTATCTACTTTTGTATGTTCTGGATTAGGAAGGTCTTCCTTTTTAAGTATTTTAATGGTACCTGGTTCAAGTCCGTAATCAATTACATCTACCACAATAATTTCTTTAACCTTTGAATTTTCATCGATTAAAGTAAGTACTTGTTGAGGTGCCCCAGCGCCTGCATCTACAAGTGCAATACGCTCTTTTTCCTCATTAGATAGTAAATCTTGTAATTTTTCGATGACATGAACACTAAATCCATCATCAGCAAATAATATATTTCCACAAGCCAGAATTAACGTCTCTTTTAACAAGTATGACGGGGTTAAATCGAATTCTGTTTCATTGTTCATAATATACATCCTATATTAATTTAATAGAGTTTTACGATTTTTATGAGTTCTAAAAAGTTTTTAAGTTTGTATTAAATCTAATAATATATTATAAGTCCTTTCGGTTCCTTATAATACTTAGAATCTTCTTAAATCTACTACTTTTTTAGTCTGTTCATCTTTCACGATGATGTGCGTTGCACATGAAGCTCATATATCGTACGCTCTCATGATTACTTCCGCATATTTGTGGTGGTACCCTTCGATAGCCTTTTCAACTACTGGCATATTCCATGTTGAAGCTGCGATGATTCTGTAGTTTTTAATTCTACCGTCTGCACCCATTTCTGCCATGTGTGTGTTAGTAGCTCTTGGAGCTTCGTGTATACCTACACCAAATCCATCTTTGAATTCTGGTGTAATTTTGGTAGCACCGTTTATATCTAAATTATCTAATAATTGTAATGACCTTTCAGCAGCACCTAAGTTTTCTAAGGCTCTTGCAAGGTTAACATCCATTACTCCGCCATCTGTTCTGAACGAACCGAATTTAACCATTCTTGCTCTTGGTCCACTCTCAGCAGGTGTTCCTAAGTATAATGGGATTTGGTTTGTAGCAGTTTGTGCGATATCTGGATAATTAGCATAGTAATTTTGAGCAGTTAATTCTGCGATATCATCTAATTTTAAATTGTCTCTATTACCGAATGTTGTATCGGTTGCGAGGTATGGTAAATCGTGTCTTCCCAAATCAGGGATTCCGATTTCATCCAAGTATCTTTCAGTTAACATTTCTATAACGTCGTACATTTGTCTTGCATCTTTTTGGTATTCCCTACAAGCATAGTACAATTTTGATTTAGCTCTTTCGGAGATATTATTTCTCATACCACCTACTAATAAGTTAGGTGGGTGGATACCTTCTCCCCCAACGATATCAACGATTAATTGACCCTCTTTTCTCATTTTTTGAATCAATTTGATACCATCTATTCTCAAAGTATCTGCTTCTTCAGGTTTTAATAAGTCATCCACAATCAATAAATGGTGTAATGGGTGTGAATGCATCCTATTACCTAAACCTAAAAGTTCTCTTAATATCATACCATCTTGCGGGATTTCCGCACCGATAGCGTTTTCGATAGCTTCACAGGAAGCTATACCGTGCGTAGCTTGACATATTCCACATATTCTCATAACTGCAATAGGTCCAAATGCTGCAGGCTTTCCTTGGAGCATCGTTTCAAATCCTCTCACAGGAGTGGTATTTGGGTAAAATGCTTTGGTTACAATTCCATCATCGTCCACATTTAAAACGAGTTTGGCATGCCCCTCATGTCTTGTTGTAGGAGCAATTGTTATAGGTTCTGCCACAATGGTCACCTCCGGGGTAATCTACATATAACGAATTATGTTTTTATTAGGTATTATATAAACTGATATCTCTTTAAAAATATAAATGGGGGTATCTAATTAATTAAATATCTAAGATTGTTAAAAATAAACTAATAACGGTTTAAATCATTTTATTATCTAATAGATATTAAAAAAATTAAAAATACTCAAAATTATGCTAAAATAGTTTAATAATATGCTTTATTTTAAAAATATATGGATAAGTTAGGATATTTTTTTGCAAAATTTAAATTTAGTATATCAAAAAAATAATTTGCAATTAAAATATCAGATAGAATATTAATAATTTTAAATATGTAATACTTAAATAATACTTATTTAAATAAAGTAATAAAATTATTAATTAATATGGTAATTAATGCCATTGCAAAACTATAATTTCCAAGATATATTTAATAATTCACTGTATTTTTTTAAAACTCTTGATACATATTCGTCTAAAGCTTTATCGCCCTCTTCTTCAAATTTCTTAGCCCATTTTTCATTTCCAAAGTCTTTTGCTCCACAAGCTATTAATTCTTTTACCCGGTGACTTTCAATAACGTGGGGATAACCCACCTTTAAATCATACTCATAAATCTTATTAAGCAAAATTAAGCTAACTTTGTGTATATTATTTGATAAATAGTAATTAACATCGTTTTCAGTATCTTCATTCTCTTTATTATTTTTAGATTCTTCTTTAAAGACTTCTGCAAGTAATTCATCTAAAACTGGCAATATCCATTTTCTATGGAATCGACAAATGCCTAAGTTTTCGAGAGATATCTCTTCAGTAGCACCTTTGACACTTAATGTAGCCAATTCTTCGGGCTCTAAAAATACCCCGTTTTGGTAATAAGTAAGATATTTGCCTTGTATTAGATAAGGCATATAATTACCTATTGCCCAGTACATAGTTGGAGAAATTTGTCCATTGTGTCCAAAAGCCACATAAACCGCAAAATCATTGAAATTTAAAGGTTCAGGGTTTTTCAAACAGTTTGATTTATATTTTATAAATTTTTCAACTTTTAAATTGCAATCTGAATTATTTAAATTATATAATCTTTCATTATATATTTCATTTAATTCATTTGCAGCATATCTCGTATCTTTTCTTAACAATTTAATCAATTGTTCAATTTTTTTAATATTTGGATTTTCAACCTTTAAAGTAGATTTATCGAGTATGCCATAAACTATTAAGTTTGCAAGAGCGATTGCTTGTTCTGCATTATGATTTGAACATTTTAAGATATTTTCGTCAGTATCGTAATTTTCTACGTCAAAATAAGGCAATTGTATACCAACTTCTTCAGGTTTTAAGAGTCCTACGTTTAAAAGCTCAAAAACCCACGCACACAAGTTTCCGAATTCTATTGCATCCATTCCTAAACTATCCACAGCGTGCACAACCTTATCAACTGCATAAATATCAAAAATACCCAAACACGGACCATTTGCTTCATAAGGCTCATAATCTACGTGCATTCCTTTTCGATATTTCTTACAAGCTACAGGACAGGGTTCTCCGCAATTTGTCCAATTTTTAGGGATTATGGCTTCTTTATCAAATTGAGCCACAAAATACTTTAATATTTTATCGTGGAAATATAATCTATCTTCTTTTTTTATAAATGGCGTTCTCCAATTGAATATAGGGGTTAAATCCATTGCAGTTTTGTAATTATTTCCAAAAGTCCCGCCTGTTTCAGTCTTTTTGCTGTATCGGTATTTTTCAGTATTTGAAAGTACTGCATTGATGTATGGTTTATTATGGCACTTTTCTACGATTTTTTTAAGTTTTATTTCTTTTTCTATGTCCTTTTTATAATTATCTCCGAAAAATACAACACCTACAACGTTGTGGCACCGGTAGAGTGCTGAACCACACCCCCCTCTTGCTGCCCAATCCTCAGAACCTTCAACAATTGCACCATTTTTTATGGTTTGAGAATATATTCCAGCTATATCTGTTGTTATTGCACTTGGACCTACTAAAAATGCCCTAAAATTTTCATCGATGTGTTTATATTCGCTTATTAAATAATCATTTAATTCATAAACACTTTTAAACTTCCCTTGTTCGAATTCTTCGATTTCTTTGAATTCTAAGCTAAAACTACCATTTCCATTTAAAATTATAAGACTTGGTTTTTTGCATCTTCCTTTAATTGCGATATTGTCCAAACCAGTATTTTGTAAAGTATATCCTGCTCCGCCCATTGCTGAAAAATGGAAACCTTTCCACATTGGTGACCTAAAAGAAAATATTAACCGATGCCCCCCAATAATCGGTAAAACACCTTTTCCAAAGCAAAATATATTATTATCGCTGTATATATCTTCTTTATAAGTTTGATAATCATTGTGGAGTTTCATACCCCAATCCAGTGGCAAATAAGTACCTTCTATAGTTTCGTAGGTTTTTGATGACGCATCGATTAGTATATTTTTCATTATATCCCTGTGTGCAGTTCTTTAGATTGATAGTCTATTCTTTGAAATCCCTAAATTCAAAGCAACTATTTAAATTAAATGATTATAATTAGATAGTTTTTACAAATATAATTTACTATATATCATAATATATAGGAATACTTAATATAATTATACATCTTGATTTTATATATTCAATTCATATATTCAATTTGACCGAACAATTTTAAAAGTATTTTAAATAGTAAAAACTAAACTAATTAAAACTAAAACATTAAAAATTATATTAAGGAATTATTAAAAGGGATAATATGCAGATTGAAATAGATAAAAAAGTTATAAAAGCCCTTTCTGCCCGTTCAAGAGTTAAAATATTGAAAAAACTGAATCAAAAACGATATACTGTCACAGAATTATCTAAAGCTCTTAATTTATCAAAATCAACGGTTCACGAACACTTATCAATTATGCTTGATGGGGGACTCGTAGAAAAACACGATGATGGGCATAAATGGATTTATTACGGAATGACAAGTAAAGGAAAACTCATAATAAATAGCCAGTTTGAAAAAACCATCGTATTGTTCCCATTATCAATCGTAGCGTTTGTAAGCGGATTTTACAGCTTATTTATGTATGGAAAAGGTAGTGTTATTACACCAATTGTTGCAAGAACGGGTACTGGGTTTTATGGGGAAGCTACATATGACTCCGTTAATTTAATGACTGCAAAATCTACACCAGTTGTAGAAAACGTTGTAAATCACGACCCTGCAAATTTAATCATTGGATTAATATTATTGGGAATTGCATTTTTTATGCTAAATCATATCCATAAAACTTACAAAAACGCAAAATTTAATGAAAATCGTTATAAAATGGATTAAATTAATTATTTACCTCATAATTAACGTCATTTTATAATTTTAAATATTATTATTTTTATTGTTATTTTTATTATTATTTTTATTATTATTTTTATTTTTATTATTAATTTTGGAGTATAACATTTTTTTGAATGCTAAATTATATAAATACCACAAATACATATATTTTTTAAATGTAATTATGACTGATTAATTATAAACAAACTATAATTTGACATACTAATTTAATTATTCCATAATTTAAAAATAACATTAGATAGGCATATCAAATTTTGGTGAACAGATGGAAAAAATTGATAACGTAGAATTAGATGAATTAGATAATAAAATGGACCATATATTAGCTGAATTTGTCGACGTGTGCAAAAAACTTTACGAAAGAAAGTATGTTGTTGGCTCAGGCGGTAATGTAAGTATTAAAGTTGGAAACTTAGTTTTTATAACCCCTACAGGTCATATATTAGGTTTTATGGAAAAAGAAAAGATATGTATTGTTGATATGGATGGGGATATATTAAAAGGAAAACCTACTTCTGAATTAAATATGCACTTAAAAATTTACAAAAATAGAAAAGACGTAAATGCGATTGTGCATACTCATTGTATGTATTGTACAGCTTTTTCAAATATCGATAAAGAAATAAAGCTTATAACGCCAGAAGGACAGTTATTTATTCGTAAAATCGATTATATTGATTATTACCCTTGTGGCAGTATGGAATTAGCTGAAGCTGTTTCAGGTAGCGAAGAAAGTGCCATTGTTTTAAAAAATCATGGTTTAGTCACAGTTGGGGAAACCATTTTTGAAGCATACTTAAAAACTGAAGTTGTAGAAGAACTTGCCCAGATGAATTACATTATCCACAATATGATAAAATAAGTAAATAGGTTGAAAAATAATATAAAATAATATAAAATAATATAAAATAATATAAAATAATATAAAATAATATAAAAATAAAATACTATTTTAAATTTTAAGTATAATTATTGACGATTAATCATCTTCTTTGCCTTCGTCTTCATCTTCATTACCTAACTGAGCTATTGAAGATAATTCACAATTTTGTCTTAAATTTATAAGTGAAATTTCCCCATCTTTTAAGCCATATAATGAATCAAAAGCACCTACGATTATCGGACCTAAAGCAAATCCTGCAATTCCCAATGTTAAAGGAGCGATTAAGAAAGCCGTTAAAGTCATTACGGGGTGCACATTTCCGCCTGATTTTACAACCTTTGGACGTATGTAGAAATCCAATATAAATGACAAGAATATGGTACCAAACATATATATTGTTAAAGCATACAATATCTCGCCTTGAAGTAAATAATAGATTGCCAAAGGCATATAAATACCCCAACCTCCTACTACAGGCAATAAAACACATATTCCAGTTAAAACACCTAACGCTAAAGCATTTGGAATCCCTAACAATTGATAACCGATAATTGCAATCACCATAGCAATTAAAGAAGTTAATGCAGTACCTGTAAACATATTTTTATAAGAATCATTTAATTTTTGTGCAAATATCTTTACGTGTGCCTGATAACATTCGGGAATATGTATCAAAGTTGCGTTTAATAATTTATGACCATCTTTTAAGAAATAATATGTCATAAACAGGATGATTAATACTTTTATCATTAATAATGGCACTACAGATAATTGACCTAATAATCCATTTAGAATACCTTCTAAAAATTTAAATAAGTCTGAAGAAATTGGTGTCCAATAATTTGATAAATTTATATTGTATATCGAAATTTTAGAAATTAAAGTCGATACTGAAGTGCTTAATGTAGATAAATCCAAGTTTAACAAGTAGAATATTAATTGTTCCACGATGATTAATATAGTGGCAAGAACGGGGATAGTTAGCACTAATATACTCAATATTGCAGAGGTTGATTTTGAAAATTTCCTCCTAAATCTATCATATGCAGGTTTTGTAATATATGCAAAAGCTATCCCAAACGAAATTGCATCTATAAACGGCAACATTATGTATACCATAAGCATAAAACAGAATAAACTTCCCACTTTAAGAATAATGTTAAAATCACTGTCTCTCATAATCTCCCAAGTAAAATGTTGTATATTCAATTTGTAAATTTAATAAACTATTTTATTATTTTATTATTTTATTATTTAAATTTAAATTTAAATTGTTCCAATATTCTCCATACTTTGCCCAAAAAATTAACTCTAAATTTTGTTTTTTATATAAATAATATAATATATGTATTTAATAAGTAATATAAAAATGATGTGAATTTATTTAATACTTGAAAGTAAAATTATAATTGGGAGATAAATGTTTTAAAATATATTGTGATAAAAATAAGGGGTAAACCATATATAAAATAACTACATATAGTTATAAATAAATTTTATTCAGTGTATAAACCGTAACTAAAATTTAATTGGGTTATAGCTATAAATAAATTTAAATATATGAATTTATCTAATTTAAACACGGTTGAGGTGACTATTTATGTTCACAGCTAAAGAAGTAAGTACCGAAGATAAAATTAAAAATATTACATACATGTTAAAAGAAATTATCGAAGATACGACTGTACCAAGAAACATAAGAGCAGCTGCAGACAATGCAAAAGAAGCTTTAAACAATGAAGAAAACGAATTTATCGTAAGAAGTGCTACAGCAATCCAATACTTAGATGATATCAGCGAAGACCCAAACATGCCGACACATACAAGAACTCAAATATGGAGTATTGTAAGCGAATTAGAGACTATTAAAAACGAATAATTTATTTTATTTAATTTAATTTAATTTAATTTTAAAGTTGTATTACACTAAAATTTAAAATATATTTTACGAAATGATATGCAACAATTATTTTTAAGTCTTTAAAAATTATATAAAAGTAATTATTTTTATTATTATTATTAGTATATAAAAATATTATTTATTAGACAATCTTTTTTTAGCTTTTTCAAAGAGTTCTTCAGGCGTTGATTTTTCTTCACCCAAATATTTATATACAGTTATTGCGTGTCTAAAATATTCTTCTTCAGGCGGTAAATCTCCTAAAAACATTCCTTTACAATTTTCAAGGAACCAAGGGTCGTAAGTTAATTTTAATTCTGCAGAATTTTTCTTGTTTCTTTTACTTCCAGTTGGCTTTTTTCCCATAAGCTGGATAGAATAAGGTCTTAATCTACAGATTATAGGTCTTACTTTGTAAATTTTACATTTTCTATCTTCGCCTAAAAAGATACATTTTGTTTTTGAAGTTTTTAAAACACCAGTTTTTCCATTGAAACTTTTTAAATATTTTGAAACTACTTCCTCAAATGGAATTTTTAAAAAACCTGAAATATTTGCGATATCTTTTTTAGTCACGGAAGGGCTATCGCAACAACCTCCACAAAATCTACAAGACCAAGATATGCCTTCTGTTTTATAATTTGAATTTGAATTATCCATGTTTCCACATCCTTATATGTAATTATATATTTACTAATGTCATTTTAATATTTATAATCTTTTGAAATTTTGAAATTTTGAAAATATGATACAGAATATAATCCATTTAAAAAAGTAATATTTTAAAAATAAGTTTAAAAGATTATGTTAAAAAATCAAAATTGGAATTAATATTAAAAAGTAGTAAATGTATTAAATATATTAAATTTCAAATACTAAAGGTATTAATTCGTCAAGTGTTTTGACAGGTATTACTTCGATACCTTCTACATTAATTACGTCTTTGTAATTAGAGAATGGTACAATTACTCTTTTGAATTGGTATTCCCTTGCAGCCCCTATTTTTTCATTTACGCCACCAATGGCTAACATATCACCATTCAAGTCCAAACTTCCAGTTATACAGAAATCTTGCTTTATAGGTATGTTCATTAATGATGAAATGATGCTTAAACACACTGCAGCAGTTGCAGAGTCCCCATCTATTTTTGAGTAAGATTGGCTAAATTGTATGTATATCTCTTTTTCAGATAAATCTGTTTCACCATCTTTTCCTTTCAATGGTAAAGTACCGTCTGAAACTAATTTTTTAGATAGAGCTGATGCTAAAGTTATGCTGTGCTTTGCAATATCTCCAGTTATGTTAAGAAGGCTTGTTTTAGGGTTTTTAGCATTTAATACTTTTGTAATAATCCTTGTAACGTCGCCCAATCCTTCACCACCGAGAACTGCTAAACCGTGGATTACACCAACCGTAGGCTCTCCATTAGGGTGTATATTTTTGTATTCCTTAAAGTTTTCAAGATAATCCATTGCAACTTGTTTTTGCATACTGTATATACCCGTGTCGAGAACTCTTTTAACATCCGATAATTCAATAGGCTTTTTAACTTTTGAAGTATCTAATTTATTTAAATCGGATATTCTTGCCCTTAATTCGATTTTTAATTCATCTACACTTTTGCCGGATTTTTTAGTGGATTTAGTTGCCTTACCTTTTATTTTACTAACCACATTCTTAAGTTTTCCAGCGTCTTTATCTCCTTGACTTAACTGCTCGATAATTAATTCAGAGTCTGAATCAAAAGTATCGTCTAAATCAAGTGTTCCATTTTTAGTGAATTCATTTAAACTTTCACTTAATTCTTTACCGGTTGCTATATCATTTGCCATTTTTATGATGTTAGACAATCTTCTAAGTCTTAAAGTAAGCTTATTTTTAGAACCTGATAGTAATTGTGCTAATTTAACTAATTCACAGCAAGCTTCATAAGTCATAGGATTTAAATTATTATTCTTGATTTCCTGTACAATAAATTGTAATAATTTATCCCTATTTTCGAGACTATTATCCATTTTGTTCTTCAAAACTACTTTATAATCAATTCTGTCCATTAATGGAGCCCTTAAATTTGAAACATCGTCCATATTTCCCGACATAATTAATGTAAAATCACACGGGATGGGGTTTGTTTCTACAGATGCACCACTAGAATTAGGGTTTCTACCACTTATCGCAAGTTTTTTGTCCTGAATTGCTGTTAATATGTAATCCTGAACGTCTAAAGGCATTGTCTTAATTTCATCTACGTAAAGTATACCCTTGTGTGCTTCGTGAATAGCTCCTAATATTACCCTTTTATGAGGCGGGGTTCCAATTGGAGGTTTACCACCCAAAGGACAGTGTTTTATGTCCCCAAGTAATTTTGTAGTGTTATAAGCACTTGCTCTAACTAATGGTCTTTTTGGACATTCGTATAATACCATAGGTTTTAAATCTGCAGGACTTATTGAATTAGGCATGGATGCTTTTGTAGCGCCAAATATTGCGAGGAATAATATTATAAAAGCTATTAAAGTACCCACAATAGTTGTAGTCGCTACTATACCCAACATTTGAGTTTCAGGGACTCCTTTCAGTAAAAATTGAGTCACTAAGATAAAACCAAGCATTATTAAAACAAGTGTTAGCATACTTGGAGGTTGTCTCATAACCTTTGGTTTTTCCTCAGGCATAATTCTTTCTATTACATTACCTTCTAAAAGCTCAACCATTGGTTTTTCGGTGTTTTTTAAGTTTGGTTTTGAAATTATGGTGTATGGAGTAAAATGTCCAGAATTTTCCAATAATTCACCAAATGCTTTAACCATCATTGATTTACCGACACCAGGGTCTCCCAAAAGTAATGCGTGTCTCTTATTTTTTACGGCATTCAATACAATTTCTACGGCCTCATCTTGTCCGATAACTTGATTTATTAAGTTAGGTGATGGCTCAGGTAAATCATCTGTAGTGTTAAATTTGGTTGAAAACATTAATTCACCTTTATTTTAAATTATTTGAATAAATTGATAAGTTTATGTAAATTTTATATAAATAATATATAAATATAGATTCATACGATTTATTAATTTAAATTATATTTCATAATCAATAATCATACATATTTTTCAAATATTTAGTACTTGATATAAATTATTGTTTAAAGTATATAAATAATATAATAATCATGATTAGATACATTATAAATATTTTTGTATTTTGAGTATTACGTTATTAAATACCATTTTTTATAATTATTAGTACTTTTTTAAATAGGTTATAAAATAATCTATATTACTTTATCCTACTATATTAAGTTTTATGAATAATTATTAAATAATTTAATAATTTATTAATTTAACAATAATCCAATGAAATAAAAATACATTGATAAATAAAATAAAATAGAAAAAAATAGAAAAAAAGAAAAAGAATAATATTAAACAATAAAATATCTTAATTTAGATGATATTATTTTAAAATATGTTAATTAAAATATGTTAATTAAAATATTTTATTACATTTTACCCGGAACTTCAATACCTAAAAGCTCCAATGAGTTTTCAATCACAATTTTAGTGGCATTAACGATTTTAATCCTTGAATTCTTAATATTTTCTGATTCTTTTAATATCGGACAATTGCCATAGAATTTATTAAATGATTGAGCTACATCAAGAACGTAGTTCGCTAATATTTGAGGTTTTCTAACTTCTGCGGATTTTTCAATAATTTCTGGAAGTTTAGATATCATTCTTACGAGAACTTTTTCGCTATCATTCATTTCATAGTTAAATTCAGATTCTAAATTATTTATATTGTCCATATTAGTCAAAACATCTAAATTATCCGAATTTGAAACATTTTCAAGAATTCTACAACAGCGGGCATGTGCATACTGTATAACAGGACATCCAACTTTTTCAAAGTCGAGAGCTTCGTCCCATCTAAATATCATAGGTTTTTCGGGGGAAATTCTAACAATGTTGTATCTTACCGCACCCACTGCTATTTTATTCGCTATTTCTTCGATTTCAGCTTCGTCAGTAGCTACATTTCTTTTAATAATTTCAGATTTTGCCCTAACTTTCGCTTCTTCAAGCAATTCGTCCATACTGATAAATGTTCCTCTTCTGGTACTCATAGAACCTTCTGGTAATGATATAAATTCGTAAAATACGATGTCTGCTTCATTGTATCCCAATAAGTCAAGGGTTTTATTTACCATAATGGCAGTTAATTTGTGGTCTGCACCAAGCAAGTTAACTGCTTTGTCACAGTTTTCCATTTTAGCAATGTGGTAAGCAATATCTCTTGTAGAGTACAAACTTGTACCGTTTAATCTTGCAAGAACCATTTTTTTCTCGATTCCATAGTCTGATAAGTCCAATCTGTAAACTTCATCTTTAACTACTTTTCCGGTTTCTTTTAATCTTGCTATTAAGCTTTTTACATCGCCATTTTTAACGAAACTACTTTCCCATACGAATTTATCGTGATAAATATTTAAATTTCCTAAAGTCTGTTTAAATCCATCGAGGGTATAATTTACAGCTTTTTCAAATTTACCCATTATTTCAGATTCTTTACCTTCTTTTTCGAAGATTTCACAATCACTTTCGTAGTTTCTCATTAAATCAAGTATTTCTTGATTTAAATCTTCATTTTCATTCAGTAATTTATTTGTTTCAACGTAAACTTCCCCAATTCCGTGGTCTTGCTTCTTATTTTCATTTAAATTAAATTTATCAAGACCATAAACCACGATAGCTTCTTGTCTACCCATATCATTTACATAATATTGTGTTTCAACGTCATAACCTGCATTTATTAATATTCTCTTTAAACTGTCCCCTATAACCATATTTCGACCGTGTCCAATATGGAAAGGACCATTAGGGTTTGCAGAAGTGTGTTCAAGTATAACTTTTTCGTTTTTAGTTTCCAATTTACCAAAAGATTCTTTTTCATCGGCAATATTTGATAAAACTTCTTTAGAAAATTCATTATAATCTACAAAGAAATTTATATATCCATTTAAAGCTTCTATTTTTTCAATTTTTAAAGCTTTTAAGTCATTTTCTTCAATTAATTGTGATACAATGTCTTCAGCAATCATTTTTGGAGCTTTTCGAAGTGGTTTAGCTAATCTGAAACATATGTTAGTTGAATAATCCCCCATATTTATGGAAGGCGGTTCATCCAATCTTATTTCGATTTCTTCGCCTGTTAAATTTTTTACTTTTTCATTTAAAATTTCTATAAGTTTGTTTTCAATTTCATTCGGCATAATTTCCCTCAATAATTGTACATAGTTATTATAATGGGTTAAAATTAATTTATCATAAAATTCTTTTAAAATTATCTTAAAAGTATCTTAAAATACATTTTAAGTACAAGATTATATGTTTATATATTTATAATATATAATTATTATCGATATTATAGATTTTCATCCTATAAAAATCAAATTATCGAATATCGAAGGTGAGATAATGCAAGTTAATTCAAATTTATTAAATGATGTCAAAACAGAAAAAAAGGAAATGACAAACATAGATATATGTGTGGCCGTCAAAGAGCTCCAAAACTTGATAAATGCTAAATTTGATAAGGCTTTTTTAGTAAATAACCAAGATGGTAGAGAATTAATTTTAAAAGTCCATAATACGGAAATGGGAACTCAAGAAATAGTAATCGGTGTTGGAAAGTACAAATACATCACAAAAACTGAGTATGACCGTCAAAAACCAAAGAATCCCCATTCCTTTGTAATGTTGTTAAGAAAAAATTTGAGAAATATAAAAATTACCAAAATTGAGCAGCATAATTTTGATAGAATTGTTAAAATAACTTTCGAATGGAATGAATTAAAATATACGCTCATTATAGAATTATTTAAAGATGGAAATGTAATATTATTAGATAAAGAAAATAAAATCGTTATGCCTTTACGTAATGAACGTTTTAGCGACCGTAAATTAATACCAAAAGAAGAATACAAATTCCCCGCTCAAAGGGACTTGGAACCTGCTAATTTAGAGTATGAAGTTGCTAAAAAAATCTTTAAAGATGAATTACAAAAAGATGAATTTAAAGATTTAGAAATGGTAAGGATTATATCAAGAATTTTTGGTTTAGCGGGCGTTTATGCAGAAGAAATTTGTAAAATAGCAAATATGGATAAAAATTTAAAAAATATAAATGAAGAACAAACAGAGCAATTATACGAAGGTATAAAAGAATTCTTCGACTTACTAACTAATTCAAAACCTTATGCAATAATTGTAGAAGAAAAAACGGAAAAAGAAGTAAAAGACAATGCTAAAAAGATAATTGACGTAAGCCCTATTGAATTAATTAGATATGAAGAAAGCAATTTAAAAGAAAAAGAAACAGAAAATTTAAATATATATAAAAAATATTATGAAAATTACTTAAATGCGTTAGATGAGTATTTTTCACAGTTTATACTTCAAAAAGATATTAAAAAGGAAGAAACAAAACTCGATAAGCTTATAAGAAAGCAAGAGAGAATCGTAAACAGCCAAATTGAAACAAAAGCTAAATATGAAAAGCAATCCGCTAAAAATCATCAAAAAGGCGATTTAATATATGCAAATTTCACAGAAATTGACGAAATTATAAATACAATCCGCTCAGCTCGTGAAAAAATGGAATGGAAGCAAATTAAGAAAATTGTTTCAGAAAATAAAGATAACCCAATACTCAGTAAAATTGAAAGTATCAACGAAAAGAACGCAGAATTAAATTTAAAGTTAATTGCGGAATATGGTGGAGAATTGGGTACGATAAAAGGAAATGTAGCTATAGACATAAGAGAATCCGCTTTTGAAAATGCTAATAGTTATTATACAAAGGCAAAGAAATTTAAAAATAAAGTAAGTGGGGTAATTGTAGCTTTAGAAATATCTCAAAAGAAATTGGAAAAAATAAGACAACAAACAGAGCTTGATGCTGAGCTTTTGAAACAAAAACAACAAAATATCAAGAAAAAAGAGAGAAGAGTACTAAAATGGTATGAAAAATTAAAATGGACTATTATAGATAATTATTTGATTATTGCGGGTAAAGATGCAACTACAAATGAAATTATCGTGAAAAAATATTTAGAAAAGAATGATGTCGTATTCCACACGTTAATGGAGGGTGCACCATTTACAGTTATTAAAAATACCTCCGAAGAAACGCCAAGTGAAGAAACATTATTGGAAGTGGCTAAATTTGCAGTTTCTCACTCTAAAGCTTGGAAATTGGGCTTAGGTAGTGCAGATGTTTATTGGGTATTGCCAGAACAAATTTCAAAGACTGCAGAAAGTGGAGAATTCCTTAAAAAAGGTGCTTTCGTGATAAGGGGTAAAAGAAACTTTATAAGGAGTGCACCGTTAGATTTAGGGGTGGGAATTGTTGAATATGACGGTGAAAAGAGAATTACCACAGCCCCATTAAAAACACTTGAAAATTCATTCGAAAAATATGAGTTAATTAAACCTGGAAAACTTAAAAAGAGTAATTTAGTAAAACAGCTTTTAGGTGAATTTAAGGATTATGAACTAATAGACGAAGATATATTTAGTACACTACCTCCAGGGGAAAGTGAATACGTTAATAGTAAAGATAAGCGATTACCTCGTAGGAAATAGACCAATATATTACTAAATTACTAAAAAATCAATTTTTTTATTTATTATTTTTATTTATTATTTTTATTTACTATATAATTCTTTTTTCATAATTATTCCGTCAAATTTGCCTTTATTACAGTTAAAAAACTCATTTATTCGATAAATTTCCTTAAATCCGTTGTGAGTATATAATTTTATTGCATTAGTCCAGTTTTCTGAAACTATCAGTATAATGGACTTTATATTATATTTTGAAATCATATTATCTATTAATGTATTAAATAATAAATTTCCATAGCCTTTATGTTGATGATTTTTTGAAATTGCAATGGACGAAATATATAGTTCTTTTCCATTATCGTTATGAAATTTGTTTATATTATGATTTAAATTAAATTTTTGGCAATATTCGGTATTTTCTTTAACATTTTCCCATAATTCAGACGTTATAAATCCAATTATATTTTTTTCATCTTTATTTTCATTATTATTAATATTATTACTATTATTACTATTATTACTATTATTATGCTCAAGTACTAAAAAACCATCTTTAAAAACATCTAATCGGTTAGAATATGTAATTTCTGTTTCTCGAACACCTTTATCGAAACTTTTAATTTCTAAGTTCATAATTTGGCTTATATCATTGATATTTGCAGTTCTAATAATTAAATCCTCTTCTACCATAGTACCCCATTTTTAACTTCAAATCAATTTATAATATATATTATGTATTATAATAATACAAATAGATAATTAAATAGCTGATTATTAAATTTAAACAATAAGACTATATAATTTGGGCTTTGGTGCTAATATGGGTAGTGATGTAAAACATAATTTATGCAATCGTAATTATGAAGAATTAATTTCAAAGATATTTGAAAATGTTAAAAATGATAAATTATTGGTTATGGGCGTAGGAAACGATTTAAAAGGGGACGATGGTTTCGGGGTGGAAGTAGTAAGATTTTTAAGACGGTATTATACTAAAAAATTGCAATTGCAAGATAAATTTTCAAGTGATATCGATAACGAAAATATATCTGAAAACGACTATATCGAAGTATTCAACGTCAATGATAAGTTAGTACTCTTAGATTCTGGAGTAGTTCCTGAAAACTTTACCGATTTAATTAAGAATGAAAATCCTTCTAAAATAATTATTGTAGATGCTGCATTGATGCACAAAGAATTTGGAACAGTTGACCTCGTTTATGAAAATCAACTCGCAACAGTTGGTTTTTCTACTCACGCATTACCCTTGTCTATATTAATTAAGTATATTAAATCAAATATTGATACAGACGTTTCAATAGTCGGATTTGAGCCTTATAATTTGGAATTTGGCAGTACGTTGTCTAAAGAAGCAGACCTTATATTACAAGAGTTCTCAAAGCAATTAGTTTCAAAAATAGATGATTTTTTAAATTTTTAAATTGAATTTAATATTATTATTATTATTATTATTATTATTATTACTATTATTATTATTATTATTATTACTATTATTATTTTATTTTAAAAAAGTAAAAAAGAAATTTGTATTCATATTACTTATTAGTTTATTTGAATAAATTTCCAAGGCATTTCTTCTTCATCATATTCACAAAGGTATACATCCTTGTCTACTGCTTTTATAAGTTCATTAACATTATTTACAGATTTTAAAGCTTCCGAAATCTCAAAATCGCCCCTACACAATATAGTTTGTGCAATCATTGAATTAAAATTCTCATAATCCACACTTACCTTATATTTTTTAAGTTCCTTTTCAATGGTTTTTATCTTCTTTTTGCCACCTATATCAAAAGGATGGGACTCAAAAGGTGTATGAGGCTTTGGAATCATTGGATTTATACTTACATCCACTTTACGGACTTTTTCTTTAATCTCCTTTGTTAAATTGATAATATCCTCAATATCTTCTTTTGTTTCGCCCTTAAAACCTACCATATAATATAATTTTACAGTATTAATTCCAAACTTCTTGGAAATATCCACTGCATTTAAAATATCCTCTTTACTGACGTCTTTACATATCGTATCCCTCATACGCTGACTACCTGCTTCGGGGGCGATTGTAAGGGATTTTAATTGTAAAATTTCGAGTAATTCATCTGTAAGCGTATCTGCCCTAAGAGATGAAGGTGAAATTTTAACATCTTTATCTTTTATATATTGACATAATTCTAAAACGTGTTTATAATCGCTTACTGAGGGTGCTATGAGAGCTACCTTATCAGCGTCAGTCTGTTTTAACCCTTCGTCGATTAAATATTTCAAATCATCGAGTTTTCTATACCTTGGCGGGTGATATATACATTTTGCCATACAAAACTTACATCTTCGTGGGCAACCCCTGCCTATTTCAAGTAAAAAGGCTTTTCCATAAGCTCCATCTTTATGTGTTATTTGTTCAATAGGATAATCATCTAAACCTAATTTTTTGGGATAAATTCTCTTTATAGTATTTTCTTTTTTTATTTTATCAATGATTCGGGATAATTCAATATAATATTCTTCGTCTAAAATTTCGTTATCGTTGGTATTATTATTATTATTATTATTATTATTATTACTATTACTATTATTATTCTTACCATTTGTATTGGCATATAATTTTGAATGTTCAAAAAGGTCTATAATATCGGAAGAAATCAGTATGCCAGACTTTTGCTCTTTTGAATAATATTTATCTTTTAAATCATCATTGTTTAATGTAATGAGGTCGTACATTACATCACTACCTTCAATCTCCCCGATTACAAAATAATCAAAGAAATATAAGAGTGGTATCGGATTAGCAATAGCACAAGGACCTCCTGCTATAAATTTAGCATTAGGATTAGTCTTTTTTAATTCATTGATTATTCTTATTGCATTGAAATAATCATTTTCATATTGTAATGTTATTATTATTGCATCGGAATTCTTTACAATGTTGTAATTTTCTATAAAATAGACCCCCGTATGAATATTATCATATTTGCGGAGATTTTCATTTAAAACATGAGTAGCAAGGCAAGCTATACCCCCTTTAAACTTATTGGGGTAGATTATTCCGACTTTATAGTTAAAATTTTGCATATTATCCCTTTAAATTTCCATTTAGTTATGAGCGATTTGTTATATAATTTGTTATATAATATCTATTTAGGTATTAATTAGTTTAATTATTTATATAATAATTGCATAGTATAAATACTGAAAAATATAATATATTAAAAATTTCATAATTATTTGCATTAAAATGAGATATGTAATATAAGTCAAATAATTAAATAAGTTAGATAAATTAGATAAATTAGATAAGTTATGTAAGTTAAATGATTTAAATGATTTAAATGATATATATGGAAAATAAAACAAAAAATAACGTCGAAAAAAGTATTAATTTAAATAAATTATCTCCTGAACTAAAATTTGCTAAAAAAACAAAAGAATTAGAAGAATTTGGGGCAAAACCTTACAATAAGTACGCAGAATGTGAATTGTGTCTACACAATAGTGAAACACGTCCTATGTATGAATATAATGGCAAAAAACTATGTATTGAGTGCATAAATTCCTTAAGATTCCCTCGAAATTTTGAAAAAATGAGCAAAGAACTTTTTGACCATTTGAAAGCTCAAAAACAAAAAAATAATAAATATGATTGCATTTTAGGATTTTCTGGAGGCAAAGATAGCGTAGTAGCTTTATACCTCCTTATAAATGATTTAAAGATGAAACCATTATGTATAACTGTTGATAACGGATATATGGCTGAGGAATCAATGGAAAACTGTAAAAACATTGCAAAATACTTTAAAGTTGACTGGATTGTTTTAAATAGGGATTATACAAAGTTTTTCAATAAAATGATAAGTAGGGGCGAATCACCTTGTAGGATATGCTCAGACATGAATATGCACGAATTATGGCATTTTGCACGGCAAACAAACATTGATACAATAGTTACAGGTCATGAATTGCCATTTGGAACGACTGCGTTGCGAAATATGAAAAAAGATATTACTTTAGCAAGATTATTGGTAGGATATAAGTTATCTGAAAAAGAGAGATATGAAATATTAGATAAATTACCTTGGAAAAAGCCAGATTTGGCAGGTTATACCACCAATTGTTTAATATTAGGATATGCTTTGCAAGAATTTTATAAAAAGCACCATATTAGCTTTGAATATGACAGAGTTTCTGCAATGATACGATATGGGTTAATGACAAAAGAAGAAGCTCGTTCTTCATTAGTATGTCCCAAAATTCCTGAGGAAATGATTACTGAACTTAAAAAAAGGGGTTTAGATATTAAATAACCCATAATAAAAAGAAAACTACAATATATAATTATAAAAATTATAGAACCTATAAAAATTATAAAAAAGAAAATAATACAGTAAACCAAACTGATTAGATGATTCTATGACAACTATAAAGTATAAAATGGGTTTTAATTCTTCAAAAATCGTTGTAGATAGCTTGAAAATTGATGATGTAGACGAAGGATTAATTATAACCACCAAATTTGAAGAATTAAATGATAAAAATTTAACGACAATGGAAAATAATGGAAAATTAGTATTTTCAGTCCAGACTAATTCTATTGGTTCTTTAAAAAATATAATTGATGATTTTTTTGTAAATTATGAAATGGCAGAAAAAATTCAAAAAATGAATTACAAATAATTAAAGAATTTAAAGACAATGAATTTATAAAACTTATAAAAATTATAATATGATAAAAATAAAGGACAATAGAGCGGATTTATTATGAAATTTAATTTTGAATCAATCAAAATATTTTTAAAATCTTTTATTGAAGAATTTGATAAAAGATATGTGGTAAGAGGGCTTATAGATGGTTCTTTATCCACTTTGGGCGTGGTAATTGGTGCAAGTACAGGTTCTGCCTCTATTATAATAGCCGCAGGCATAGGTGGTGGTATTGCAAATGGAATTTCTAATATATTGGGTGCATTAACTGCTGAAAGGGCAATGATTGAAGAAGAACGTAGTTATAAAGAAAAAAACTTGTTAATGGAAGAAGGATATTTAAAAAAAACAAGCGAATATAAAGTTAAAGTGGAAAAAAGTGCTTACTGTGGTATTTACGATGGCATAAGTACGATAATAGGTTCGGTAATTCCTGTAATACCGTTTTTCCTGGTTAAACCTGCTGAAGCAATACTTTTAGCAATATTTTTAACGCTTATAATATTATTTATATTGGGAATATATATCGGGAAACTTTCACGTGAAAATCTAATGATTGCAGGGGCTAAAATGGTAGCCGGTGGCGTATTAGTAGCTGTTATCTCAAAACTTGTTGAAGGTTTCTTTTAATTTCTTAAATTTTTTAAGGTGAAAATTTGGACATAAAAACGTTATTAACTGATTTAAAAGACCTGAGTTTTGAAATAAGTATTTATGATTTTATAAATGCAAAATCTGAACTTGAAAAAGAGTTAAAATATTTGCCCGAGGAATATAAACAGTGCTATATCGATGACTTCTTTACATTTTTCCCAAAAATAATTAAAGAGATTAAATCATTAGACTTGAATAGTATAGAAACTTTTGAGATAAATGACGAGGACTTAAAAAAATTAATCGATAGATTGGAAGTTTTATCAAATAAAGAACGTAAATCATACAAAATATATAGAATAGTAATTCCTTACTTAGTTTTCTTTGCTAAAAAACCATTACACGCGTTAACTACAAAATTCCCAGGTAAAAAATCTATTGTATCTAAAAAAGGTGTTTATTACTGCCCCATAAAAGAAGCACAAAAAAATGATTTATCCATTTGTGAATTTTGCATATGTAAAGATATTAATGAATTGGA
Source organism: Methanococcus voltae (assembly GCF_024807655.1). Taxonomy (NCBI): domain Archaea; kingdom Methanobacteriati; phylum Methanobacteriota; class Methanococci; order Methanococcales; family Methanococcaceae; genus Methanococcus; species Methanococcus voltae. The sequence goes on from NZ_JANUCR010000001.1 coordinate 158,564, forward strand.
AAGATAAAATAGCGTTTTTGGTATTTCCTTTTTGTATTTCCTTTTTGTTTTAATCTTTTGATTTAAAAAAGTTAAAATTTAAAAATAAATTAAAATATTTTATTATTATTTTATTATTCTTTTATTTTATTATTGCCCATATATTGCAAATTTAAGTACAAATAAAAATGCCAATATGTAAACTAATGGGTGTACTTCCTTGTATTTTCCTGAAAATACTTTTAATATAGGGTATGATATGAAACCTAATGCAAGACCGTTTGCAATGCTGTATGTAAATGGAATACCCACTAATGTAATAAATGCAGGTAAAGCTTCGGTAATATCATCTAAATCAATATTTCTGATTGCCAATATCATTAAAGAACCTACAAATATTAAAGCTGGTGCTGTGGCATATCCGGGGATTGCTGAAACTAACGGATAGAAAAATACTGATAATAGGAATAATAAAGCAACGATAACTGCTGCAAATCCTGTCCTACCACCTACTCCAATACCAGAAGCTGCTTCGACGTATGATGTAACGGTTGACGTACCAAATATAGCACCTATTGAAGTACCCACGGAATCAGCCATTAAAGCTTTGTCTACTCTTGGCAATTTACCTTCTTTATCCAAATAACCTGCTTGTGCACTCAATGCGTTTAATGTACCGATTGTATCAAATAAATCTACGAATAAGAATGCGAATATAATGGAAACTAAACCCATATTTAAAGCGCCTAAAACATCCATTTGTAAAAATGTGGGCATTACGTCAGGAGGCATTGAAACAATCCCTGCAGGGAATGGAGATACACCTAATATCATACCCAAAAATGCTGTTAATAATATACCTATTAAAATAGCACCTTTAACTCTTTTAGCAGACATTACCCCAATTAATAATAAACCCACCACTGCCAAAATAACAGCAGGACTGTTCATATTACCAATACCGACCAATGTAGCAGGGTTGTCTACGATTATACCTGCGTTAATTAATCCAATGATTGTTATAAAAAGACCGATACCTACCGCAGTACCGTATTTTAAAGCATTTGGTATAGCGTGGAAAATCCAGGACCTAACTTTTGCTAATGTAAGAAGAATAAAAACAATACCAGAAATAAAAACAGCACCTAATGCGACTCTCCAATCTACGCCCATACCCATACATACTGAGTACGTAAAGTAAGCGTTGAGTCCCATTCCTGGAGCTAAAGCGAATGGATATTTTGCATAAACCCCCATTACAAATGTTGAAATTGCTGCTGCAACACATGTGGCAACCAATACTGCACCATAATCCATACCTGTTAAACTTAACATTCCAGGGTTAACTGCTATAATATAGCCCATTGTCATAAATGTGGTTATACCAGCCATAGTTTCAGTTTTATAGTTTGTACCGTACTTTTCAAATTCAAAATAATTCGCAATGCTTTTTAACATACGTTATTTCCTCCGTTTAAATATGTTTAATATAATGTAAATACATATTAAATTTTATAAGTAATCTAATATAAATATTACTAAAACTTAATTTAAATATATCATTTTATTGATTTTATCCAATATTGCAAATAAAACGATTAAAAAATGTAAAAAAGAACTTAAAAAAAGGTTAAAAATCCAAATTAAATTTATTGTGAAGAATATTTGAATATATAGTACACCATTTTAGTAATATTTATTATTGCAAATTGTTATGAAAAATAAAATAAAAAAATAATAATAATAAAATAAAATAATAATAATAAAATAAAAAAATAAAATAAAATAAAAAAAATAAAGATTTACATTAAATTTCTTAAATAATTGTAAAACGAATATTCCGGCGATATCAAATACCACGCTTTTTCATTGTCTTCATTGTACAATATTGCCATAAATTCCAAAGTTTCATTATTTATTCGATGTGTAAACATTATGAATGGTTTTTGCTCTTCTTGTATTATATGTCGAAAATCTTTCAAAAGTCCGTATAATTTACTAAAATATGAAGTATCTTCGCAATTTTCACACAATTTAGCATAACTATTGTTTGAAAGATAAACGGGTAATATTACACCCCGTCTTTTTGCATATTTCGATACATTTACAGTCCCCTTTGATAGCATTTGATTTCTCAAAGAATTTACTTCATCCAATTCTTCTTCAATCGAATTAGATACGTCTACTTTTTCAACGTTGATTTTATCATCTTTTTTGATACTTTTAGTCATATTCCCCCCAGAATATAGTTCAAATTGAACAATTGTCTAAAGTACAAGTTATAAGATTTATTCAATCAAACTTTTGATTATTAATACATTTTATTATAGTTGATTGATTTATTAATTAAACGTACGACTAATTAATTAGCTAATTAGTTAAGTAATTAATTAGTTAAGTAATTATTCTGTCAAATATATTTAATTCAATATTTTATATATAAAATTAGTATATTAATATATGTAAATAACCATTTTTATTGTTTGTCATTTTTTTATTAAATGTTATTAAAAATATTATTAACGTATTACGTCAATAATATACGGAATATTAAAAAAGATAGATACATAAATGAAAAAAATAATATTATATATTACAGGGAGGGGAAATAATGAAGTTAAAACTTTATCATATTATTGCGCTAATGTTGATATTAGCAAGTTCAGGAATCGTTTTTGCAGATTACTCAAACTATAATATTGCAAATAAAGATTTAACCACAATACAAAAAGAACTGGGTGATTACTATACTTTTAATCAAGGTATGGGTCAAGGACAGTATTGCAATTGTTTAGAGTACGATTACTCAGAAATGAATGAATTCTGTTCATATAGTAATACATCACAATATGGAAATATGAAATTAATAAATAAAGAATTAGCAAAAGATGAAGTTTATATATTAAGATTACCAGAAAATCCATCTACAGGATACACTTGGCACTATTCAACCGATACAAACGAATTAGGTTTTATAACTGACAAAGGATATCACATGTATCAAAGTTCTGAAGGACTTTTGGGCAGTGGGGGATATCACGAATATTATATTAAAAGTCAAGTACCTTCTGAACCATATGCAATGTTCTATTTGGCTAAGGTAGGTCAACAAGGACTTGAAGAACCGATTGAAAGATTAGGATACCATTTTACAATATTAGATGAAAATACACCATTATTAAAAGAAATAGGTATTTCTGAAGTCGTAAATCCAAGTTTTATGTCTAAAAATGGTATGGGGTACAAATGGATTGCTGAAATAGAAGGGGATTCCGCAAATATTGAATATGTGAATTATGATGGTAATCAAGGCTATAATAACATAGGTCCCGTAAATACCTGGTATATCAAAGGTACTAATCCAGGGATTTCAAAAGTTAGATTCACATACTGGGATGAAAACAGTTCAAAAGCACTTATGACGAGAGAATATATACTTTCAGTTAATGAAAACCCTAATAGGTATATCCCTCAAGGATATACGCAATATGTAATGCTTAATGAAAACCCTACTGCGGGATACGTGTGGCATTACAAGTACTACTGCAATGGCATTTTACAAAATTACTCACAATCACAAATGGGTATGAAAATGATAGATAAGGGATTCACCCCTTATAATATGGACCCTATGATTTTAGGTTCGCCTGGAATGAGAATATGGGAATTAAGCGGTACAGCACCTTGTTATGTCAATGCAGAATTTAAATTATATTCTCCAAATGGAAATGCTACACAATGTAGTGATTATGAATGTATGGTAATACCAGACTCCGAATATGTTGAAAAAACCATTAAAATTGGAGATACGTTTGAAATATCACTTAATGAAAACCCTACTACTGGCTACGAATGGCAATACGTTAGTGATAATAAATTAGAGTTATTAAGCGAGGAATATATGCCAAATAAAAATACATTGGGAATTGTGGGGCAAGGTGGAAGTCATACGTGGAAATTTAAAGCTGTTGAAGAAGGTATATCAACACTTAAATTTATGAATGGCAGAATTTTTGAAAATACATCTGTTAAAAATATATTTTATGAAATAAAAATAATAGGCGAAAATTACGACATAGCTCTTGAATCAGGGGATTCAAACACTATAAATATGATAGTACCTAAAGATAAAATCTTCGACGTTAAGCTTTATGATGGCGATACAGATAAAACTTGGAAATTAAATCCGTATTATATGGGGGTAAGGGTAGTAGATGAAGAATATCTCCCAGATAAAACTTCTGAGAATGGAATTCTTCCCATAAATGATACAGGCTATAATGTTTGGAGATTAAAAGCTACACGGTCTGAAAATGTACAGGTACTCTTTGAATACGTAAATAATAGCGGTTATGTATTTAAAAATATGACTTATAACTTAACCATTATGCCAAGCTACACTACATCGTATAAAGGAATCGGATTAGGGCAAGAATTTATCTTGGAATTACCTGAAAATCCTACTACGGGCTATACTTGGTACTGGCACATTGATGACGAAGAAATCATAAACTTGACTGAGGAAAAATATATCCCAAACGATATACATATTATTGGAAGTGGAGGAAATAAATTCTGGATATTTGAAGGGTTAGAAAAGGGCACTACAAACATTAAATTTGAATACAAAAGAAGTTGGGAAGATGAGCCAATTTTAGAATATTTATTGACTGTTTATGTCAATTAAATTTACCATATTCTTTTATTTTTTAATTTTAGTTTTAATTTTAGTTCTATTATTATTTTTATTATTTTTATTATTATTATTATTATTATTTTTATTATTATTATTATTATTATTATTATATTCTTTTTTAAAATAATATAATTATTACATATTAAATATGAATCATAATTTATCAACATTTTATACGTAATCGTAATAAAAAAATAATATATAATAGGAAAAGATACTAAAGTAAAATAAAAATAATAAATTCAACGTATAAATTTTAAAAGTCGATATTCATAATAATTTAGTAAAACTATGGTGCAAGTATGTTATATGTGATAGGAACAGGACCTGGAAATAATCAATTTATTACAAAAGAAGCTGACGAAATTTTAAAAAATGTAGACTCAATAGTCTGTTATAAAGGATACAAGGAATTTGTGGAGCATTATGGTAAACCAATTCATAACACGGGTATGACTAAGGAAATAGATAGGGTCAAATTTGCTTTAGAAAAAGCTAAAACTGAAAATATAGCCCTTGTTTCGAGTGGAGATGCCACGATTTATGGTATGGCGTCATTAGCTTATGAATTAAATAACGAATATAACTATGATGTAGAAGTTAAAACCGTTGCAGGTTTATCCTCTGCAAATATGTGTTCTTCAATTTTAGGGGCTCCTTTAAACCACGATTTTGCCACCATCAGTTTAAGCGATTTATTAACTCCTTTTGAAATAATAATGAAAAGAATACTCTGTGCTTTAGAAGGAGACTTCGTTATTTCATTATATAATCCGTTAAGCACTAAAAGAAAAGAACCATTTTTGCAAACTATGGATTTCATAAAATCTTATGCAAACGATAGAGAAATTAATTACATAATCGGTATTGTGAAAAATGCAGGTAGGGATACAGAAGAATTCAAAATAACCACTATTAATGAGTTAATGGATAATTTAGAGGAATTTATGGAATATATTGATATGAAAACTACTCTTATCATAGGTAATACAAACACCAAAATAATAGATAGTAAAATGATAACCCCGAGAGGTTATTTTAACAAGTATATTGATAACAAATAATTAATGACCGATTAACCATTAACTAATCTTTGAGTAAATATTTTTTAAAAGCCACATTACTTAATTAAATTAAATATCTACTTTTTTAAGTTAATTTTAACAAAATAAACTTTATTTTAAAATGATATAAGTATATAAAGGATAAAAATATAATAAAATATAAAAATAATACTTTTAAAAAAATAGTATTATTTAATTTATGATAAGACCATAAAAGCAATTTCAACGGTGGAAAAAATGCACGGGGATATATATTTAATCGAATTGGAATCCATGAAAAATAGCCCCATACATAGTATAGACCCCCGTGTGAAGCTAATAACAATAATTTTCATAATAGTTTGCAGTTCATTATTCAATAATTTAACGATGATGGCTTTATTTGAAATTTATTTAATCATAAGTCTATTATTATCAAATTTATCCCTAAAAATGACGATTTTAAGAATATTAATGATATTACCGTTTGGAATCTTTATAGTGTTATTTCAACCGTTTATACGTGGTGAAACAGTTTTATATTCGTTTTTTGGGATTAATATATTTTTAGAAGGGCTAAATTTTGGAATATTATTGTTTGCAAAGTTTTTTGTAAGTATTACCTGCATTGTACTACTATCATCAACTACACCAACTTTTAAAGTAGTGGAAGCACTTAAAAAGCTTGGACTACCTGCTTTTATGTCCATGGTACTTGGTTTAATGATTAGATATATCTACCTAATTTTTGAAAATATGCAAAAATTACTAATATCTCATAAATCACGTGGTCAAAATCGTAAAAAAGTAAGTTATATTTCGCAAATAAAAAATATTGGCAATTTAATTGGCACATTGTTTTTAAAATCATATGAACAAGGTGAACGTACTTATTTTGCTATGCTTTCCCGAGGATACGGGGAAAATTCTGATATTTGTGCTTTAAATTATAAAATAAGGATTTTTGATATACTATATGTTGTACCAGTGATTTTAATACCGTTGTTAGTATTATTTTATAATTTAAATTTATTTTAAAGATTTTTGCATATATAAATAATAAAAATAAACTAATAAACTAATAAAAATAGGAATTAAAATTTAATTAATTTTAATTAATTTTAATCAATATTCGATTAAAATTCTTTAGTTATGTCAAATTCTTGAATACCTCTTATATTCATTTCGTAATCGTCGTTTCTCATTACAACATTACCATAGAATACGTATTCATTGCCAATTGCCAAATTTAAAGCTTCGATATTCTTTTCTTTTAATTCGTCAATTGAAAGACCCGTTAATTTTGAGATGTTTGCATCGTAAACTCTGGCGTTTATAGTTCCTGTTCCGTCATCTAACACTATTGTAGCAGTTAATACTTCATTAGGTTCTACTTCTCCGCAAGTTTCACAAACACCGACTCCTGAATTACTGTCAACTACAGATAGTCTTTTTCTACAGGTTGGACACAAATTTAAGATTAAATCTTGTTTTCTGTAGTCTACCACAGTAGCTTGTAATTCAACTTTTGACTCTTCGTTGATATCTACAATGTGTTTCCTAACTGAAACTAAATTTAAATCTTTTGGGTTTATTTCAATATTTGTGTACTTATTAGTATTTATATCATAATAACCGTTGTTTTCTTTTATTTTAGCGTGTAAAACCTTTAAAGTGTCTCCTTCCGTTATTTCTAAGTTGGTATTATCGTCCCATAAGGTCATTCTAACAGTTTTATCGCCATCACTTAATTCAATAGACTTTACAAGTCCTTTTGAACCGTCATATCTGCTGAATTCTTTTGCAGGATATGAAGAATATACTTTTGCTCCGAAAGAAACATCATCGGCATCTAATTCTTTATTTTCAAATTTTTCAACTAAATCAGAAACTGAATTTAATTTAATTTCTGTTTTTGATTTTTCTATTAAATTTAATGATGATGCAAAGGTAAATGTTAAATCAACAACTTCAGAATCGGTCATCCTATTCATATATTTTTTTGTCTTACAATTTATAAGACTAATTTCATCGCCTTCGTCAATGCCATCTAATTTAACGATATTGTTTCCCCAAAATACTGCCCTAACATTACCAGTTCCATCGGAAACTTTAATTTCTTGGACTTTTGCAACTCTATCGGGAAATTCAACTTCCCGTACAATGCTCTTGTTTAAAACTTTACCCTTTACGGAAACTAATTCCTTATCGTAATGTATTAAATCCTCAATAGATATTACATTGTCAACTTCCTTAGTTTCTGAAGAATCTGCTTTTTCAGTTGTTTCGATGGTATTGATAGAAATTTCTAATCCAGAATATCCCTGTTTAACAAAACCATTTATTAAAACTTTATCAAAAGCATTGACATCCATTTTTGCTAAATCATTCCATAAAGTAGCCCTTATTGTTCCAGTTTCGTCTTCTAAGATTAAAGACTTTAAAAAGCCTGTAGAACCATCTTTTTTATTAAATTCTTTTAAAGGATATGCTAATTTTACAGTTGCTTCGATACTTGCAGGTAAATTTTCAACGAGTTCAGAAATATTATAGTTCTCTTTTATTTTTGGGTAGTTTGATTCATCAAATTCATCTAATTTTTCAATTGATAATTCAGAACCGCTGTTTAATTCCATTTTGTTATTCCAATTCCTTGCGAAAGCATTTTCAATTTTTATTACGTCTCCTTTTTTTAGACCTATAATTAAATCTGCCTTATCATTCCATAAAGTTAATCTTATAGCTCCAGAATTATCTGCAATCCTTAAAGATGCTAATTTACCGGTGGAACCATCTTTTTTATTAAATTCCTTGATGTTTGAAATCTCTATTATTCTTCCTGTGATTTCCACATCTCTTTGACCTTCCAATATATCAGAAATCTTATAGTCAAAATCTTCATCTTCTTCATATGGTATGTCAATTTTTAGCTCCTGTGCAACTAACATTAAAGCCCCTTTCTCATCGATTAAACCGGAAGCGTCATCTATTTTTTGAGATATTTTAGAATCCAGTTCTTCTTGAGACATTTTTTGTAAAATACTATTTTTTAATTTTTCGATATTCATAGATTACACCAGTGAATTTTTAAATTTCCAATATTGAATAAATATATTGAATAAATATATTGAATGAATAATATGGTAAATATGATAAAATATTTTAGTTATTATATAATTAATCTAAAAATTATTAACATATTGTCGTAGTGTATGAGATATATTTTTTAATGACAATATGCTGTTTAGATACTATTTCAAATGATAAATTGTAAACTTGTTAAAGTTATATCTATTAAAGATATTTATTATTTATTATTTATTATCAACTATCATTATGTATATTATCATAAAATATAAAAAAAGTACAATATTTAATAAATTGTGAAAATTATATATAACATAAAATAATATGTAATATTATTTTAAAAGGTAGTTGTATATCAATCACCAAATAAAAATCTTAAAAATTTAAAAATAATATATTCTTTTAAAAAATAAAACGTTCATTATCGAATATAATACATACAATTATATAATACGACTTAGAATATATTTAATATTACACTAATTATTTTCCACATATAAATTAATTTAAAGGTTAATTATATCCATACGATTATGTACAAAAATAGAATATATATCAAATATGGACAATTAATATAATAATTAAAAAAATCTGAAAATTTAAAAATATTTAAAAATTTAAGGAGATTCAATTTCACCAACAAGTAGCTGAGGGATTTTATGAATGAAAATTTAACCAAAGTGCTAAATAATTTAAAAAAGGATAGTTGGTACTCCAAATTAAACTCCATAAATACACTTGGGGGTTTAATCTTCCAAAATCATTATGATGCAAAAATATCATTATTAAGCTTGATTATGGAATTAACGTCTTCAAAAGCAGTCGTTCAAACAAGAGCACTATGGGCCATAAACAACATATTAAAACAATATCCCGAACTATCTTACTTAGCATTCCCATACATTTTAAAAATGGCAGATAGTAAAGTAGTTGCTACCAAAAACATTGCTCGAGATATGCTTACAAAACCCGGTATGAAATATACAAAGGATAGATACAATACGATATTATCAAAAGAATTGTATTCGTCAGACGTAATTGTAAGAATGAATGCAGTCACCAAAGTTTGGAAAATATTTCCTACAGACCCTAATTTATTATGTACCCTTATTCCGTCATTATTTAACGATAATATTGAATATTCAAGAGACGACAGGTTTATGCAAGGGTTAGTATCGTTGTTAGTACTGCAAAGCCATAATAAAGAAGTAATCGACCAATTTTCTGATTATATAGGGATAATAAACCTATACAAAAATTTCATTAGAGAATTTAATAGAAGTGAAGTATTATATTTACTAAACAGCAACGATTCAAAAGATATAGTTATTGGACTTACATTAATAAATACAAATCCGGAAAAGGTTAATTCCGAAATAATAAGTAAATTATTAGAATTATCAAAAAACGAAAGATGCGATATCTTTTTGAAATATAAAGCGATTATGGCATTATCATTAATTGCACAAAAATGTTCACCAGTTCGTGAAAAGATAATAAACATACTTAAAAGGTCATTAGATGAACAACCTAATAATTTATATACATTCTTAACACTTACGTGTCTCAAATATCTTGGAGAAACAATTGCAACTGAAAAATATATTAAAAGTCAAAATGAGTTAGTTAGAGCAATTGCTGCCCAAACTGCTTCATATGATAATTTAGGATTGCTAAATCTATACGACGAATCAAGTATAATAAATTGTATGTCCATAATGCACAGGTTGACTAAAAAAGACGTTCCTGAAGAGATACAACAAAAATATATTAAACAACTTTATGACCCGTGGAGCTATATCAACGTAAAAAGAAAATATATGTATATGGACCTTAAAGATGTGGAAAAAACACTTAATAAAAACCTCCATACCTGGAAAAGTGAAGATTGGGTTTCAAAAGTAATCACAATGGTTGATTTAGGGTGCAAACTACATAATAATCCTAAAGAGTACTCTGAAGAGTCGATACAAATACTTAAAGATAGTATTAATGACAGCTTTGGTATTGTAAGAACTGAGGGTATTTGGGTATTAAGAGTTGCTTTAGAATGTTTAGAGGACCCATTTGACATTTTAGAAGAAGTAAATGAATATATTCAGCCAGAAGTGTTAATAAATGATAATAATTTACTCGTTAGATTAAATTTCTTATTGCTATTGAAAAAATTTAATGAAATACTTTCAAATTATGAAGGTTGCGAAGATAGAAAAGAAGCAATTATGGCAGTATTTATAGATAGGGCTTTAAATGACGGTGCTTCCATAGTTTCTAAAACTTCAGAATATATTTTAAAATACGAGTACGGTATTGAAATAAATAAAGATGAGATAGACCTCGACTACATTATGAAATGTATCGAAAAATATCCTTATTCAACAACTCCTTTAGTTATCTACTATCTTAAAAAAGGAATTAAAACCAAAGGTGTTGAAAAATTTAAAATTGAATTTTTGAATAAAATATTTGAAAACAATAAACATTGTTTTGAAATAATTAATATATTCCATATGTTAGACATTCTTGAGTTAACTGATGAAGAAACTTTGCAATATGCAAGAAAAATGGTTGAATTATCACCTACCAAGTTCTTAGAAACTGAATCAAAAATTATTAAAAAATTATTAAATGATATAAATTGGACAACCCGTAAAAAAGGATTAGATTACATATCTAAATTATTAATGATAAATGAAGATTATGGAAATTTATTTAACGATGAACTTGTAAGTATTGCGTTATTCGATGACATTGTAGAACTTAGAAGTATTGCATCAGAATTATTAAATAAAACAGGTCATGGTAGTCCAAAAATTGATAAAAGGTATGCAATTAGCTATTTGTTTAAATCCACAAGTATGATTATAAACGGGTTGAAATTTGAAAATATAAGGGCGGTAGAAGGATTATATACTCTCTATTTAAGATGCGACAAAGTCAAAAATATGGAAGATATAATGATGATTGTAGCCAAATATAGGCGAAGTAATAAATGGTATGAAAGATTGTATGCCTATAAAATTATTCAAAAACTTGTTTCCGACTCCAAAATTGAAGAATTCCACTATGAAATAATTTCGTGGTGTACTGAAGATATGGAGGACCCCGTACCGATTATTGCAAACACTTGTAAGTCGATTTTGAGACTTGAGGACCATTTTGAATATTACAATAATAATGATGAAGAAGATTCCTTTAAAGAAAGAATAAAAAGATTAGAATTTTACTTAATGGATAGCGACTGGAACGTTAGGGTAGAAGCACTTAATTCATTACGTGAATTTATATCAGAAGGGCATTATTCGTATATTGAAGACGTAATCGGCAGATTACAAGACCCTCATTGGCGTGTTAAAACTACTGCTTTGGGCATTCTTTCAGATTTAGACTACGAATTAGTAGTTATTTCATTACCTGAAATCATAAATCTATTGCACGACCAAAGTGAAACCGTTGTATTGAAAGCGTTAATAACACTCAAAAAATTAGCGAATAAAGAACCGAGAATCCTCCCAAAAATTATGGATAGCGTAGAGGATATTGAAGCTTATTCTACTTGGAGTATCAAGGAAGAAATTACTAAATTAAAAATAATGAACTACAATTATTTAAAAAGAAATTAAATAAGATAAATTTATTAAATTGTATATTATTTATATATCTATTTCACATATCTATTTTTAAATGTACTATGTTCAATTTAATCAATTTTATAAGTCGCTTTATAATTGCACGTAAATTTTAACATAAATGTAAATGCAATTTTAATATAGTTATTTGGTGTTTATATGACTAATAAAGATAATATTAATAATAAAAATAATAATATTGATTCGAATAATAAAAACAAAAATTCAAAATTAAACAAATTTATCGTTTTTGAAGGTATTGATGGTAGTGGGAAATCCACACAAGCTAAAATGCTCGCAGATAGGATAAATGCGATATTAGATTATGAACCTACAAATTCAGAAGTGGGTAAACTAATTAGGAAAGGTCTTTCAGAAGGTTGTTTTGAAAAAGAGACTCTTGCACTACTATTTGCAGGCGATAGGGTTGAACACTGTAAGGAACTTGCTAAAAAACTTGAAAAGAACCATATTGTATGTGATAGATATGTTTATTCATCTATTGTGTATCAAAATACTCAAGGTATCGATATAGAATACATATATAACATTAACAGGTATGCCAGAGTGCCTGATATTGTAGTACTCTTAGACTTAAACCCCGAATTATCAATGCTAAGGGTCAATGATAGAACGGGCAATAATGAAATATTTGAAAAAATTGAATTTCAAAAAATAATACGTGAAAAATATCTCCAAATATTTGAAGATGAAAAAAATAAAAATAAGAAAAGTATGTTTAAACCGCCAATTTACATAAAAATAGATGCAAATAAAAGTATTTTAGAATTACATAATGAAATTTACGATTTAATTAAACAACATATTTAAAAATTTAATATTTAATATTTAATATTTAAAAAAATCATTTTTAAATTATTAATTTTCATTATTTGATTTAGAAGGTTCTACAATTAGTGAAACGCCCTCTATTTTTACAACATTTACTTTAATTCCTGCTTTTAATTCCGACCTATCGGGAGTCTTTGCTTGCCATTTTTCATTGTTTATAATTACATAGCCCGGTTTATTTTCTTCAATATTTTCTACCAAATCGCCCTCTAACCCGATTAAACGCTCTGCACCTATTTTTATATTCATTCCTGACTTATAAACGAATCTATACATTATATATATAGTTATTAATCCCGCTATAACTGCCAAAGGTAAAGCATAAGCTGGAGCAACTACTAATAATATTCCATATATAATTAAAGCTATTCCTGCGGCTGGAAAGTACAAACCCGGCGTAAAAGCTTCCATAAGTATAATTACTAAACCGATGAATATTAATATATAACCTACATCACTTTGCATAGGATTCCTCTTTTAATTCTCGTTAATTCTCTTTAAATAATATTAATATGTAATTCCTACTATTAATATGGATAGTTTTTAATTATTTGAAAAATAAAAAAGAATAAATATATTTATCAACAAATTACAAAATTATAAATTTTAGCATATTTGTGAATTAGTTAGTATTATTATTTGATTTAGCTTTTGAATAGGATATAAGTTTGCTCTCGAACTTGAATTTTGTAGATTTAGGGTTTAAATCAGTTCTAAGTGCTTTTTTATAAGTTTTTGAAGTTTTAACTGTATATTTTGTATGGGAATTTGTATTTATACTTTTAGCTATTCGAGATTTATCTTCAGTTCTATTATGTGATTTAAATTTAGGTCTTGAATATCGGGTTTCATCTCTTGTAGTAGATTTTGGCATTGCATTATTTCTATTTGAGTTTGTATTTTTAGAATTGGTATTTATTGTACCTTTTCGAGACCTTACAATTGAAACTTTGGAATTTGATTCGTTTTTAGGTCTTAAATTCTTCCTTGCAGGTTCTTTAATATGACGTTTTATAGGGTTAGAATTATTGTTTTCAAAGCTTTTGGATTTAAAACTCTCCTTACTATCACTATTTTGAGAGTTGTATCTTTTATTGGAGTATGTTTTTCTACCTGTTGGTTTATCGTATTTTTTATTAGGTATTTGTTCATTTTTATTTTCAGAAACGTTATTTCTTGAATAATTATTGTCTTTATTGCCATATGTTTTAATATTTGCATTTGATTTATTTTCATAATTCTTGTTATATTCTTTCTTGAAATCAGGTTTATTTTCTTCTTTATGATTAGTAATCTTAGTATAATTTTTATTTTTATCATTATTGCCATATTTAGAATACTTTTTATTGTTAGAATTATGATTATTAATATTATTATTATTATTATTATTATTATTATTTTTAATAATATTACTGTTAGAATTTTTATTTATGAAAGATTTTCTCTTATTATCGGATGTTGGAGTTTTTGTTTCTTCTTGTGCGTATTTTTTAGAATTTTGCATATTTTTAGAAACTACTACTTTAGAGTATCTTTTTGTAGTGCTAACAGTACCCTTTGTTTTTGCACTTTCAGGTGATTTAATTAATCTCTTTGAAGTGTCGCTGTTGGTTTTGTTATGGTTAACTTTTTTATATGCAGGTCTAACTTTTGTATCAGTATCCCTATTATTCGTGTTTCCAGAATTGGTGTACCTATCTTCCTTAACGTCTCCTTTGTCCTTGGATACGTTGTAATTTTTGTAATTTTTACCTTGGATTTCAGTTCTGTTGGTGGTTCTCCCACTGTTTTTAATCGGTTTATTGGATGACTTATTATATCGGTTATTAGTCCTTATTCCACCATTAGAATCCGAATTCCCTGTTTTATCATCGTTATTGTCCCTATTATTCCTATTGTAGCCATTATAACTATTATATCTATTTTTCCCATTGTTATTGTTATTGTTATTGTTTTTATTAGTATTATTAGTATTATTAGTATTATTAGTATTATTATTAGTATTACTATTTTTAATAGTATTGGGATTATTATTTGTTTTAAAAGTTTTATTTTTATTGGAACTGTGTTTATTATTAATTAAATTATTCTTGTTTTCCATTTCTTACACCATTATTATTAAAAAATTACATAATCGTACAAATTATCTAAAAAACTACTTTTCGTCATTTTCGTTATGTCTCTTCATTTTCTCATTATTCAGCACAGATATTCACAATTCTACTCCTTAATACATATTGTATTTACATAATCTTATGTTTGTTGTGATAATGTTGAAGTTTTTACCGGGTAATATCAAAATACATATACTAATACAAATAACTGCCACATAAAAGTATTAAAACGTAATTTATTGATATTCTGTAAAATACTCAGCTAACAGATAAATTAACAACAACAAAAGATATATGCATAGTTAAAAAGTGTTATAATGTGTAGATTTTTATAATTATATATTAAATTATATAAAAGTTTCTGCAATCTTACGGTTTAAATTAATTCACATCTCGATATTTTATTTAATGTTTTAGATAATAGTTTATTTTAATAATTATCATCTTTTATGTATCTTTATTATATCATCATTGTTTGTATGTTATAATAAATATATATAGGTAATTGTAAAGTCTAATCTTGTAAATAAAAAGATATTTTACAAAGATTTTATTGTAAATATTGTTGTAATTATTATCGTATATATTCTTATAAATTACTAACTCATATAAATGAGAATATCAAATATTGTATGAAAATATATAATATATAAAATGAATTTAATTTAATTATTTAACAAAAATATTGATAAATTTACGGATGGTGCAATAATGGGTGAATCTACACTTTCAGAAGATGTAAAAAACGTAATTATAAAGTACTTACTTCAAAATGCAATAAAATACGATGGAAAGCCTAATCCTAAATCGATTATGGGTAAAATGTTAGGTGAAAATCCTGATTTAAGAAAACTTGCAAAAGATATCAACCAGAATATTAGTGCAATTGCAAAAGAAGTCGAAGATATGGGTTTAGAAGCTCAAAAACAGAAACTTTCAGAAATCGCCCCAGAAATGATGGGTAAGAAAAAAGAAAGAAAAAAGAAAGAAATTGAACTTAAAAACGTGGATACCAAAAAAGGCGTTGTAATGAGATTTGCTCCTAATCCATCAGGACCTCTTCATTTAGGTCATGCAAGAGCAAGTGTTTTAAACGATTTCTTTACTAAAAAATACGATGGAAAGTTAATATTAAGATTAGAGGACACTGACGCTAAAAGGGTACTTCCTGAAGCTTATGAAATGATACAAGAAGACCTTAAATGGTTAGGCGTTAATATCGATGAAGTAATTATTCAATCACAAAGACTTGAAACTTACTACGGATATGGTAAACAATTGATTGAAATGGGTTATGCGTATGTTTGTGATTGCGATGCGGAAGAATTTAGGGAATTAAAAGCAAAAGGAATTGCTTGTAAATGTAGGGACAATGTTGCTGAAAAGAATCTCGAATTATGGGATAAAATGCTCTCTGGAGAATTAGATAATGTCGCAGTTAGATTAAAAACAGATATTACACATAAAAACCCTTCAATACGTGATTTCCCAATATTCAGAATTGAACACACACCTCACCCAAAAAATGGAACAAAATATGTTGTTTATCCACTTATGAACCTTTCTGTAAGTGTTGACGACCATTTAATGGGTCTTACACACGTTTTAAGAGGTAAAGACCACATTGTAAATACAGAAAAACAAAAATACATATTTGATTATATGGGTTGGGAAATCCCTGAATATTTACACTACGGTATCTTAAAAATAGAAGGCCCTGTTTTAAGTACGTCTAAAATGCACGCTGGTATTTTAGATGGCGAATATTCTGGCTGGGACGACCCGAGATTAGGAACTCTTAGAGCAATGAGGAAAAGAGGCATAAAACCTGAAGCCATATATAAAACAATGGTTGATATAGGGATTAAACAAGCTGATGTTAGGTTTGCGTGGGAAAATTTATATGCAGTTAACAAAGATTTGATTGATGCAATTACAAGAAGATTTTTCTTTGTTGCAAATCCTAAAAAAGTTATTGTTAAAAATGCAGACAATCAAACTATTAAGTTAAGAATGCATCCTGATAAAGATATGGGTATGAGAACGTTAGAATACAACGGGGAAATCTACCTATCAGGTAATGATAACATTGAAGTAGGTAAAATGTATAGGCTTATGGAATTGTTTAACATAGTTATTGACGAAATAAGCGAAGACGTTGTTTACGCACACTTTGACAGTGAGGATTACATAGTCGCAAAGGAAAATAAGGCAAATATCATTCATTGGGTACCTGTAAAAGATAGCGTTAAAGTTTCAGTGATTGACGGCAATGGTATAGAAACAAATGGTTATGCAGAGAAAGACTTTTCAGTTGTAAAAGAAGATGAAAGTGTACAGTTTGAAAGATATGGATTTGTTAGAGTCGATAAAACTGAAAATGAAAATGAAAATGAAAATGATAAAAAAGTAATTTGTTATTTGACCCACAATTAAATAACAACCATAATAATATTTTATTTTTTAAATATCTATTTTTTAAATTGAAGTTAAATTAATAATTAAATTTCAAAAAAGCAAGTTTACTATTTATTCTTTATTTTATTATTATTATTATTATTATTATTATTAATTTTTTATTATTATTATTATTATTAATTTTTTATTATTATTATTATTATTTAAAGATAATACACCGTATTTACTATGAAATACGGTCACAACATACACTACAATTACTGTGAATTGCAGTATAATAAATGATTAATTTCATAGTATATAAAGATTGGTTAAATAACACAGTATAATGTATTACCATAAAACAATATATCATAAAAATACGCATAAAATAAAATAAATTTAAAAAGAAAAAGGTTATTGAAATCCCCGTGGGGAAAACAATATTTTCATGGCTTATGAATTATTGAATATTTTAAAAAAAGCCTTCAAATTCAATTCTCATACGAAATTAGTTTCTTAATTCGATTTCGATTTGAACTGTTTCAGGAATTCTTACTTTCATAATGTGTTTCATTGTTCTTTCGTCAGCTTCTAAGTCAATAACTCTTTTGTGGATTTTCATTGTCCATCTGTCGAATGATGATGAACCTTCACCGTCGGTTGACTTTCTTGTTGTAACTTTTAATGTTTTTGTAGGTAATGGAATTGGACCTGCTAAATCAACACCTGTTTTTTCAGCAATAGCTTTGATTTGGTCACATACGCCGTCTAATTCTGTGTGTTTTGTACTTGATAATTTTATTCTTGCTTTTTGCATAATTTTGCCTCATTTATGATATGTAATGAATTTATTAAAATAATAATAAGTATAATTTAAAAATTAAAGAGTTAAATAATTAGAGTAAATCTAATTATTTGTTTTTAGCTGTAACTCTAATAGCCATACCAGCTGCTACAGTCATACCCATATCTCTGATAGCGAATCTACCGAGTTGTGGAATTTCTTTAACGCTTTCAATAACCATTGGTTTTGTTGGTATTAATTTAACGATTGCAGCATCACCAGCTTTTAAGAAGTCTGGGTTTTCTTCTAAAACTTCACCAGTTGCAGGGTTTAACTTTTTGCTTAACTCTGCAAATGTACAAGCAATCTGTGATGTGTGTGCGTGGAATACTGGTGTGTATCCTGCTGTGATAACTGAAGGGTGTTGTAAAACAACAATTTGAGCATCGAAGTCAGCTGCAACTGATGGTGCGTTGTCAACTGGACCTAAAACGTCTCCTCTCTTGATGTCTTTTTTACCTACACCTCTTACGTTGAAACCAATGTTGTCTCCTGGTTCAGCTGAAGGTAATTGTTCGTGGTGCATTTCCACTGTTTTAACTTCTCCTACTGAGCCTGAAGGTTCAAATACAACTTTGTCTCCTGGTCTGATGATACCTGTTTCAACTCTACCAACTGGAACTGTACCTACACCAGTGATTGAGTAAACATCTTGGATAGGTAATCTCAATGGTAAGTTTGTTGGTTTTTGAGGAGGTTGGAATGAGTCAATAACTTGAGCAATTGTAGGACCCTTGTACCATTTTGTGTTTTCTGATTTTTTGAATACGTTATCACCGTGTAATGAAGCTACAGGGATGAAAGGTACTGTGTCAGGGTTGTATCCTAACATTTTTAATAACTCTTCGCTTAACATTTTCTTCATTGCATTGTAGTCATCTTCACTGAAGTTAACTGTGTCCATTTTGTTAATTGCAACAGCTAATTGGTTTACACCTAATGTTCTGATTAAGAAAATGTGTTCTCTTGTTTGTGGCTGAATACCGTTGTTGTGGTCATCTACGTTAACAACTAAAACAGCTGCGTCAGCTTGTGAAGCACCGGTAATCATGTTTTTAATGAAGTCTCTGTGGCCTGGGCAGTCTACGATTGTTACTTCGTATTTGTCGGTAGGGAATTTTTTGTGAGCGATGTCAATTGTAACACCTCTCTCTCTTTCTTCTTTTAAACCGTCCATAACGTAAGCAAATTCGAATCCAGCTTTACCTTTTTCTTCAGCTTCTCTTCTTAATCTTGTAATTACCTGAGGGTCGATAGCTCCACCGTCTAATAATAATCTTCCTACTGTAGTTGATTTACCAGCGTCAACGTGTCCGATAAATGCAACGTTCAATATTGGTTTTTCTTTTGCCATATTGTCACCTGTATTTATATATGTTTTTGATTTTTGTAAGTAGAATTTATCTTATTAAGAGATTTCTAAATAAGTATAATTTGTAATATGATAGTAAAAATGAGTATATATATTTTATGGTATATTGTTAAAATCTTTTGGATTTTTCAAAATTAATCATGATTAATCGTGTAAGATTTTTAACCCATAAATATAATTTTTATACATTTACACCAATATACAAAATTAATAACTAAATATGAATTATTGATATTATAAGTTTACTGTAAGTTTTTACAATTTATTATAATTTCATTATATGTAATTCATATGTAGTTATTCTATTTTATATTTAATTTAATAATTTAAATAAGTTAATCGAAATAAATCAATTAAATTATTCTGTTTTTAAACCTTTTCTTGACCTAATTTGTTGAACAATCTTAGGTTGCAATTCAGTAGGTACTTTTTCGAATCCTGAGAATTCAACAGACCATAAACATCTACCTTGTGTAGCTCCTCTGATTGCACCAGCGAAACCGAACATTTCAGCAACAGGAACGCTACCTTTAATAATTGACATGTCGCCTTCTTGCTCCATATCAACGATTTGGCCTCTTCTGTTGTTGATTTCTTTCATACCGTCGCCCATGTAATCTTGAGGGGTGTTGATGTATACTTTTTGCATAGGTTCTAATAATACTGGTTTAGCTTGTGTAATAGCGTCTCTAACACCAAATCTTACCGCAGGGATAATTTGTGCTGGACCTCTGTGGATTGCATCTTCGTGGAAAGTTGCATCCATTAATTTAACTTTTACACCTTGAACTTTTTCAGCAGCTAAAGGACCGTTTCTTACAGCTTCTTTGAAACCTTCGATGATTAACTCTCTTGCTTCGTCTAACTGTACGATACCTCTTGTTAAGTTTGTGATTAAGTTACCGCCTATGATAGACATAACTTTTTTAGCTTCGTCTTTTGGCAATCCTGCTTCTACAAACCTACCTTCTGCTTCTGAGGAGATTTTTCTCTTGAAATCTTCATCTTTTAAGTCGCCTTTAACATATGCTTGGTATACACTGTCTTCTAAAGGTTCTACGATGAAGTACAACTTGTTGTGTTTGTTTGGTGATTTTCCTTCAATTTCAGGGCTTGTACCGTTGATTGTTTCTCTGTAAACAACGATTGGCTCACCAACATCAACTTCGATACCTGTATCTCTGCCGATTTTTGTATTTGTGATAACTTCGATGTGGAGTTCACCCATACCGCTGATTAAGTGTTCACCGGTTTCCTCGTTGATTTCCACTCTAACTGTGTTATCTTCTCTTGCGATTTGTCTTAATACTTCGATTAATTTTGGCAAGTCTTTTGTGTTTTTAGCTTCGATAGCAACTGTAATAACAGGTTCACTTACGTGTGATAAACCTTCGAAAGCTTGTTCCATTTTGTTTGAGAATGCTGAAACAGTTTCCCCTGCGGTTGCTTCTTTTAAACCTGTGATAGCACAGATGTTACCTGCTGAAATGCTTGGTACTTGAACTCTTTCTGCACCCATGAAAACTGAAACTTGTTGAGCTCTTGCTTTTTGTTCTGCACCAACTAAAAACAATTCGTCACCTTGTTTCATTCTTCCTGAGAACAATCTGCATGCTGAGATAGCTCCTGCGTGTTTATCAACGATAATTTTTGTGATAACACCTGCTAAAGGACCGTTAGGGTCACAAACCATCATTGACTTACCAACTTCTGACTCAATGTCTCCTTTCCAAATATTTGGAATTCTGTACTTTTGAGCTTGAACTGGGTTTGGTAAGTGTTTGATAACCATATCCAAACATACTTCGTGTAAAGGTGCTTTATCAGCTAATTCTTTCTGTTTTTCATCATTACAGAAATCAATGATGTCTTTGAATGAAATACCTGATTTTTGCATGTAAGGTACTGAAATAGCCCAGTTGTTGTAAGCTGAACCGAATGCTACCTTACCACCCATAACGTCACATAACCATTCTTTTTTGAACTCTTCTGGAGCCATTTTTTCGATTAAAACGTTAACTTCTGCAATAATTCTCATAAATCTTGCTTGTAATTCTTCAGGAGTTAATTTTAACTCGTTGATTAATCTGTCAACTTTGTTTATGAATAAAACAGGTTTAACTTTTTCTTTTAAAGCTTGTCTTAAAACTGTTTCAGTTTGTGGCATTACACCTTCTACTGCACAGCATACAACGATAGCACCATCGATAGCTCTCATTGCTCTTGTAACGTCACCACCAAAGTCAACGTGACCTGGGGTATCGATTAAGTTAATTAAGTGTTCTCCGGTTTCTGATTGGTGAACCATTGACACGTTTGCAGCGTAGATTGTAATACCTCTTGCTGCTTCTTCTTCATCAAAATCTAAAGCAAGTTGGTCTCCTGCTAATTCTTTTGATATCATACCAGCACCTGCTAAGAGGTTGTCTGATAAGGTTGTTTTACCGTGGTCGATGTGTGCACAGATACCGATGTTTCTGATTTTATCGTGGGTTTCCATTAAACTGGTAACCTTTTCTACCATTTTTGCTCTTCTTCCCATTATTTCACCGAATCAAATAAGTGATTTAATTGATTAATTGATTTTTGAAGAATTTATTAAATTTATGTGATAAATTATATCAATAATTTAAAAAAATACGATAACCATAAGATAAAATACTTATTTATGATTATTCCATTGATTAATTAAAAATATATAAATAAATAACTTAAAGAAATTAAAGAAATTAAAAAGATATAACTTTTCAATTATCTTGCTGATTGAGCAACTCTTTCTTTTTCTTCTTTTTTCTTTACAGCGAAGCTTTTTTGCATATCTGCTTTTGAAGCTGAGATTATTTCTTCAGCTAAACAGTTTGCAATTGATTTTTTGCTTTTTCTTGCTGAGTTTAAAGCTCCCAATGAGATGTTTCTGATAGCAGTGTCTAATCTTCTTACAGGTGAAACGTCAACTGATTGTAAGAATGCGATACCACCGTATGAAATTCTTGTTGTTTCTTCTCTTGGTCCTGCGTTTTCTAAAGCATCAACTAAAACTTGAACAGGGTTTTCCTTTGTTCTTTTTTCGATGATTTCTAAGGCTTCTTCCATAACTGCTAAAGCTTCGTATTTTTTACCAGTGTTTGTTTGTTCAGCCATTAATTTGTTTAAAACTCTTTCTACAATGTTCATTTTTGATTTATCGAACATCTTTTTTGAAAATCTTCCTGCGGTGTGAGGTACTAAAACAGGTTCTAAGCTAATGTATGACCTTAAGCTTGGATCTTTAACTGTAACAGCTTCACAATCCCATTTATTGAACAATTTAATTTCCAAAATTTCACCGTCCATTGTTGTTTTTGTGATTTGTGATTTTGTTTTTCCGAATTTTGATAATAATTATAAGTTTTATAAATTATTAAAGTTTAATGTTATATTAAAGTTATAAGTTTTTAAAGTTAAAATTTTTAAAATTAAGAAATTATCTTAAGAAATTATCTTATTATCTTATCTTTTAACTTTTTCTTGTTTACCTTTAACTAATTCTCTGATTGAGTTTTTACCAACCATTACAACTTTATATCTTACTCCAGGAATATCCCCTTTAGCTTGACCTGATGGACCACCGATTCCTTCGATAACTACTTCGTCGTGCTCGTCGATGAAATTGATAGCGTGGTTTCCTGGTGCAAATGCGGTAATAACTTTACCGTTTTTGATTAATTGAACTTTTACACATTTTCTGATAGCGGAGTTAGGCTGTTTTGCTTCGAGACCTACTTTCTCTACAACAATACCTCTTCCCATTGGAGCACCTTCTAATGGGTCAGCTTTTAATTTTAAGCTTAATTCTCTGTTAACGAATTTGTACTGGTGCCATTTGCTTTCTTTTCTTTTTAAGAATAATTTTCTACCTGCAAATTCTCCTCTTGGAGCTTTACTTCCTGCCATTTAATCACCTATGACTTAGAATATTCATAATTTCAATCGATATATTATTGCATTATTAAATCAATTATTGATAATATAATTACATATGATAAGTAATATAATAAATAACAAATTTTAATAAGTAAATTCAATCGATTTTAAATTTCTTAAATTATTCTGTTTTTTGTGTTTCGGTAGCTTCAGGAGCTTTTTCAACTTTTTCAGCTTCAGCTTTAACTTCTTTTACGTCAGTTTTAGCTTCTTCTGCTTTTGCTGGTGCTTCCTCTTTTTTAGCAACCTTTTTATCTTTTCTTAATCCTGCAATAACTTTGATGTTTTTAACACCTGAAAGTCTACTAACTAAATCAACTGCGGAATCGATTTTCTTTCCTTTGTCTCCGATAATAGCCCTTCTTAATTTAGGGTGGATTCTTAAGTATACTACTAAATCATCACCAAATTTTTTAGTCCAAACATCTTCTAATTCTACAGGTGCGAATATGTTTCTAATAAATTGTTTTACATCGTCGGAGTATTCAATTAAATCGATTTTCCTGCCAAATTTTTCGGTTGCGTTTCTTACGTTTTCTCCACCTTTTCCAATGGCTGCACCGATATCTCCTTCTTTGATAACAAATGTAATTTTTTCCTCATCAGCTACTGAATCAATGACATCTGCGCCAGTCATTTTTTCAAATAAGCTGATTCTCATTATATCTTCTGTATTAAGTTTAATTCTCATAAAACATCACCTGAATTATTCTTTGTTTAAGTTTAAAATAGATGAGTTACCAGGTTCCATTACCACCAATGCGGATACAGGGAATGGTTTACCACAAATAGCTCCGAGTTCAAGTGATGTGGCATCGTGTACGTATAATTTAACGCCTGATAATTTAGTATAGTATTCTAAATCTGCCATAACTTCTTTTGCACAGTTTCCTGCAACAATTAATAATTGCCCTTCACCGTGTTTTATGTTCTTAACAGCTTGTTTTGTACCTAATACTACTTTACCAGTATCTACAGCTACTCTGATTGCTCTGTTGATATCCATAATTTACCTCCTTCTCAGTTTTCTCCAGAGGGGTGTTTCTTTCCGATGCTAAATGCAATTTAGAAAAAAAGTCCTCCAATTAATAAATTACAAAGTTTTAATTTATTAATCGATTAATCATTTTATCGTACAAATGTACATGTGTACAGTTTTGACTAATACGAAATATGTAATAGTAATACGTTATTTTTATACTTTTGCATAGTTCAAATTTTTAAATAGCAAACAAGTACAATATTAACACTTAAGTAAAACATATTTGATAATGAATTAAAAATAATACTAAATAAGATAATAATAACATAATATAATAATATAATACTAAAATAATATAATAATATAATAATATAATAATATAATAATATAATAATAAAATAAAAATTATATACTATAAAAATTATTTAATTAAGTAATATTGAAGGTTATATTATTAAATATTTCCTTCTTCGTATTCTCTTTTAATTCCAACGTTTATACAGCCCGTACCGATAGATATAGGTTTACCAACGATAATGTTTTCAACGACACCATCTAATTCATCGGAATAACCTCTCATAGATGCGGAGTATAAGTGTTTCACAGTTTCTTCGAATGCTGCCCTTGCAAGAACGGAAGCTTTTTCGCCACCGATACCGTGTCTACCGATTGGTTTAACAACACCATCTGTAGTCATCAAGTCTGAAACCATCATCAAGTGTCTTGGGTCTACCGTCAAACCTTGGTTTGATAAAGTAGCAGCCATCTCGTAAATAATTGCGTTTCTTGCAGCTTCCACACCTAAAACATCCTGAATTTCAATGATATTGTTTGTTGTTGTTTTTGAAGGGTCTACACCTTCAATTTCAAATACTTCTTTTAAGTTTGAACCTTCACTGTACAAGATATACTCCTCAGAACCATCTTCTTTTCGGATAATAACCCTTGTAATGTTTGATACACCTTTTAAGTGTATTGCTCTTACTTTAGGAAGTCTTTTTCTTAAAGCTTTTAATGTAGGGGTTTTTATCTTTAAATTTAAAGCATAACCATCCTGGTCAATTTTCAATTTCATTTTTGATTTAATTGAATTAACTACATCTTCGACAGACAAATTTCTTTTTTCTAATTTTTCAGCATTTAAAATTATAGAAATACATTCTTCTACAAGGTTAACGCTTATGTTATCAGCTACTGACTCAACTGTGGTACTTTCGATGTTCTTAGCCACCTGCTGAGCTTTTTCTCTGTCGTATTTGTAGTCTTCTAAAAGATTAATTGTCATTGTAGGAGTGGAAGGTTCTTTTCTTGCATCTACAATCTCAATCATCCTTGGCAAACCCAAAGTAACGTTTAACTCCGCTACCCCTGCGTAGTGGAACGTTCTCATTGTCATCTGCGTACCAGGTTCCCCGATTGATTGAGCTGCTACAACACCGACAGCCTCTCCAGGTTCTACTAATGTTCTTTCGTATGCAATTTGTGTTTCGTTAACGATTTCGTCAATCATTTCTTCGCTTTCAATATTTTCTTTGAGTATTTTGTTCAATAAATTTTGTTTCAATAACGGAGGGAGTTTTAAATCCATTATCTTATACTCTAAGTCTGCATTTTCCATTTTTTCACCCAGAATATGAATTTAAATTATAATATATACTTGATAATTTTAAAAATTTAATTAAATTTTTAAATAAGATTATTTAATTTTATTTAATTTAATCAAATTTTGATTTAACTTTGGTGAATACTTTATCTAAGTCTACTCCCTTACCGTGGTCTGCCTTAGCAGGGTCTACTAAATCCTCACCATATTCAAATTGAACAACTAATCCTCTTGAATCTCTAACTGTTCCATCGTATTCTGCTCTGATGTCCTGTAAAGCGTTTACAAGTCTTCTTTGCATGTATCCAGACTGTGCAGTCCTTACCGCCTGGTCCACTAAACCTTCTCTACCACCCATAGCGTGGAAGAAGTATTCAGATGGCGATAAACCTTTTTTATAACAGCTTCTAACGAAACCGTGTGATTTTGCGTCAAGACTTCCTTTTCCAAAGTGAGGTAAAGTTCTATCTCTATAACCTCTGAATACTCTACCACCCCTAACGGATTGCTGACCGACACTCGCTGCCATCATCGTAATGTTCAATAATGAACCTCTCGCACCAGTCCTTGCCATTAAAGCTGCGTGGTTATCCTTACTTAAGTATCTTTCAGCTACAGCACCAGTATCGTCCCTTGCCCTACCCAATATTTGCATAATGTAGGCTTCTCTTGATTCTTCGATACCCCTACCAGGCAATGGGTCTAAAGTTCCAGTTTCGTATTTTTCAACAACTGCATCAACTGCATCCTCTGCAGTGTTTAATATGTTTTGAATCTCTTCGATTGCCTCAACAGGGATATCTTCATCGTCAATACCTGTTGTGAAACCTTTTATCATCATTGCTTTGATAGACATTCTTGTTGCAGAGTCTAAGAATTTTCTTGCAGCTTCTGAACCGAATTCTTTAACAATAGTGTTTAATACGATACCAGCTTCTGAACCGAAACCGTTTTTATCGATTACACCTTTTAAAAGCTTACCATTTTTAATTAAAACGTAGCCTTCGTGTTCACAGTTTTCTTTTTTACAGTCATCACATTTTTTACAGGTTTTACTCTTGTATTCAAGACTTAAACCTTCAGGTAATGCCGTACCGAACAAACTTCTACCGCTGTATAATTCTTCACCATTTTCAAGTACGTCAGGTTCTCCTAATTCAGATTTGAAACCTGCACTTCTTAAAAGTGATAAAGCTTGGTCTTTGTTAAAGTTTGAACTTGTAAGAACGTATGCACCAGAAATAAAGTCGTGAATAGCCCCAATAATTGGACCACCAAATCTTGGTGAAACGATGTGCTTTTCAACTAACATTAAAGTTTCTGCTTCCGCTCTTGCTTCTTCGGATTGAGGAACGTGAACGTTCATCTCATCACCATCGAAATCCGCGTTATATGGTGGACAAACACATAAGTTGTGTCTGAATGTCCTATAAGGTAAAACTTTAACTTTGTGTGCCATAATAGACATTCTGTGTAAAGAAGGCTGTCTGTTGTACAATACAACATCTCCATCTATTAAATGTCTTTCAACGGACATTCCTTCTTCAATGTTCTCTGCCCAATGGTCTTTATTCTTATCACTTACCCTTATTGAGAAGTTTTCTTGCTTTCCTTCTTTATTTTTAATGGTTTTGATAACGTAATTTACACCAGGGTGTATTTCCGAGCCATTTTTAAGCAATTCTTTTATATGGTCAATGTTATGTGCAGTCACTTTTTCAGGCACTGTTAATTCCTTTGCGATTAACTCGGGAATACCTACTTCATTGATACTTAAACGTGGGTCTGGAGAAATAACAGTCCTTGCGGAGAAATTAACCCTTTTACCAGCTAAGTTGTGTCTGAATCTACCTTCCTTACCTTTAAGCCTTTGTGCGAGTGTTCTTAAAGGTCTACCGCTTCTGTGTCTTGCAGGAGGAATTCCTGGAGCTTCATTATCAAAGTAAGTGTTTATGTGGTATTGTAATAAATCCCATAAATCCTCAATAATTAAGTTAGGAGCACCACCATTGATATTTTCTTCCAACCTTTGGTTAATTCTGATAATATCAACTAATTTGTGCGTTAAATCATCTTCACTTCTTTCCCCACTCTCGAGAGTAATTGAAGGTCTAACGGTAACGGGTGGAACTGGCAAAACTGTTAATATCATATATTCAGGTCTTGCAACGATGTGGTTAATACCTAAAAGCTTACAATCATTAGCAGGGATTTTTTCCAAAATTTCCCTAACTTCTGAAGATGTTAATTGTCTTGAAGCTTTACCATCTATTTGGTGGTAAGTTGAAGGTTTATCGTATTTAATATCATACTTAACTTCACCACATTCAGGACAAATGCTACCTTTTGCAGCTTCTTTTAAGATTTCATCGCATAAAATCCACATATCACCGCCGTCTTCTAAAAGCTTCTCCATTTTTTCCAGGTATTCAGCTTTTCGAGACTCTGATAAAGTCACTTTACCACAGTGCGGGCATGTTGCTTTTAATATTTTATAGATATCCTTTGCAAAACCTATGTGTACAACAGGCTTTGATAATTCTATATGACCAAAGTGGCCTGGACAGGTGCCTACTCTACCACCACAGCTTTTACATACTAAACCTGGGTCAATTACACCCAATCTCGTATCCATCAATCCACCATCGATTGGATAACCATCGTCGTCGTATGTGTCTGCGGTAACTATTTTAGCTACTGACATTATCCTTGTTTGTTCAGGAGACAATAAACCAAAGGTAATGTTTCCAATTTCTTTTGGAACGTCGAACCCATTCATAAATTTTCACCTATGAGGTAAATTTTTTAATTATTCCGATTAATTTCGATAATTTAGATAATTTCAATAATTTCAATATATAATAAAGAAATTTTAGTTTATTTTACATTATCTAATTAAATAACGTGTTTTCCAATAACAATAATATCAAATTAAATATAGAGAATAAAATAAATTAATCAATTATTTAATAATATTAATCATTGATTAAATTATGCCCTATCTTTTAATTTTAATTTAGGGTCTATACCCATACTTTTAAGCTCATCAAGCAATAATTTGAAAGCGTATGCGATTTTAACTGATGGTATTTTTCTATTATCTTGTACGTCTTCAACTTCACCACAGATTGGGCAGTACTTAATTCCTCTTTTGAAGTCGTAAATAGCGATTTCCCCACATTTTGCACATACATAATCTTCGTGAGGGTCAGACTCGTCCAAAAGTCTTTCTTTTAGCAATAAAGCTGCACCGTGTGCAACCAAAACATCCCTTTCCATTTCCCCAAATCTAAGACCACCTTCTCTTGCTCTACCTTCAGTAGGTTGTCTTGTAAGAACTTGGATAGGTCCTCTACTTCTTGCGTGTATTTTACCAGCTACTAAGTGGTGTAATTTCTGGTAGTAAGCAACACCGACGAATACTTCACATTCGAGTTTTTTACCAGATTTACCTTCGTAAACGGTTTCTTTACCATTATGTTTAAATCCGTGAGCTTCAAGAGCATCTCTTAAAGACCATTCTCCTTCACCGCTGAAAATGGTACCGTCAATCCTTCTACAGTCTAAAGAACCTACTTTACCACCAATCATTTCCAAAACCTGTCCGATAGTCATCCTTGATGGAACAGCGTGCGGGTTAATGATTAAATCAGGAATTACTCCGTCTTCTGTGAATGGCAAATCTTCTTGAGGCACAACTAAACCGATAACCCCTTTCTGACCGTGTCTTGAAGCGAATTTATCCCCTAATTCTGGAATTCTGGAATCTCTTACCCTAACTTTCGATAAACGATTACCTTCTTTAGTTTCACTTAAAATCACTAAATCGACAGTACCTTCTTCACCGTGTCTAATTGTAACGGAAGTATCTCTTCTTTGTGATTTTTGCTGTAAAGAAATCTCGTTTTCTTCTAAAAATCTTGGAGGTGAGGTTTTACCGATAATTACATCCCCTGAAGATACTTCAGACTCCAATTCGATTAAACCATCGCCTCCCAAATTTCTATAAGCTCCTTCTGCCCTATATCCCCTTACACCTTTTTCAGGTACTTCAAAGCGGTCTAACTGACCTCCAGGATATCTTTTTTCAAAGCTTTCATAGCTTCTAAAGAATGAACTCCTACCGAGACCTCTCTCGATGGATGCTTTGTTTATAATAAACGCATCCTCCATATTGTACCCTTCATAACTCATAACTGCTACAACAAAGTTCTGTCCTGCAGGTCTTTTGTCAAATCCTAAAATTTCCTGGTGTTTCGTTCTTACCAAAGGTACTTGAGGATAGTGTAATAAATGACCTCTTGTGTCCATTCTCCATTTTATGTTTGCCATTGGGACACCTAATGACTGCTTACTCATCGCTGCCGCCATTGTAATCCTTGGAGCGGAGTTATGTTCTGGGTATGGAGCTACACCCGCACCGATACCCAAAATTGAGATAGGGTCAATTTCCATATGGGTCGTATTTTCATTGATATCTTTTTCATATATTGCAATATATGCGTTTTCTTCTTCTTCGGCGTCCAAATATTCAACCAAACCTCTTTCAACCAAATCGCTGAATTTAAGTTCCCCTTCTTTTACCAATTCTAAATGTTCTTGGGTAATTTTAAGTTCACCATTTTCAACCACTACTAAAGGTCTAACAGCCCTACCACCGTCTGTAGAAATATGAACGTCGTTGCTTTCTTCGTTAAATGAAATGGATGTATACGGCGAAATTCTTGCATTTCGTCTTGATTCCCTTAAATTTCTAACGAGTTCTTCTGGATTGTCGACTGTGTCGATTAATTTTCCATTAACATATACATTCGTTTTGTTATCCAAGGTTTTCACCTTTAAAGTTCAAATTAACTTTTAATAATATTTAATATAGATTATATTACTTTAAATTATGATAAATTACGTTAAATTACTTAATTGACCTTTTAAATATAAAAATAAAATATTAAATTTAATAAATTAACATTGCATTTTTAATTTTTTATTTCAATATTTTTATTTTAATAATTGTCAATTATAATTCTTTTTCACTTTCGTCGTTAATTTCTTCCTCATTTTCATTAACGTCTTCTTCTGTTTTAGTATCCTCATCAGATTCAGCTTCTTCTGATTCTACAGCTTCAGGTGTTTCTACAGAGTCTTTTTCTGCAATTTCTTCTGATTCTTCTGATTCTTCTGATTGCCCTACTTCTTTGGACTCCACTTCTGATTCTACAGCTTCAGGTACTTCTTGTGTTTCAGATGATTCAGATGATTCAGCTAATTCCAAATTTAATTCTTTTTCAATTTCTGAATCAATTTCATCAATTGCGCCGATATCATCTTCTTGAATTAATTCTCTTGAAATACCCATACTGCTTAGTAAATCAATTACTGAGTCGTCAGGTTGGTCAGTTGTAACTTTACACATCACAGCTAAGTTTTTAACCAAACCACAGTTAGGACCTTCTGGTGTTTCAGATGGACAGATTTTACCCCATTGCGTAGCGTGCAAATCCCTTGCCTCGAAGTGAGGTTGTGAACGAGATAATGGTGATACAACTCTTCTTAATTGAGATGTAGTAGCCAAATAACTGGTTCTATCTAAAAGTTGGCTTACACCAGTTCTTCCACCGACCCAGTTTCCAGTAGCCATTGCGTGTCTCATTCTTTCAGTTAAAACGTCGCTTCTAACCGCTGCTTGGATTGAAGGTTCTTTATTCCTTATGGATTGTCTTTCAAGCTGATATTTGATATCTTTAACTAACTGGTTAAATGAATTTCTAAATAAATCTTCCATTAAGTCCCCAGCTAATTTTAATCTTTTATTTGAATAGTGGTCTTTATCATCTTCGACCCTTAAACCTAAGTATAACTCGATTGAGTTTTTAGCCATTCTACCCAAATATTTAGCCTTTGTTCTCATATCTGCAGGTTCTACACCTAAGTGAGGTAATAAATAGCTGCATAAGATTGTTTCAGCTCTTTTTAATTTATATTCTCTTGGTTGACCGGGTGCAACTCTTTTTCCGATGTGTTCGAGTGCGTCTTCTCTTGTATTTATGCTGTGCTCTTCTCTTACTTCTTGTAAGTTTGCAACTAACTGCATAATTACGGAAGGCTCATCAGAGATTAATTCTATAATATCTCTATCTGATTGCGCACCTAAAGCTCTCATTAATATAACTAATGGTATATTACTTGGCATACCTGGGAAAGAAACATTTAACAAACCGTCTGGGTTTCTTTCTACTGCACATAATGCCCTAAATCCGTGTCTTGTTGAGAATACTTTTGCAACGTCAACCATTTTGTTGTTTTTCTCTACTTTTTCACACAAAATTCTATTAGGGATTAAATCTTCTTGTGCTACCACTGCCTTTTCAGAACCGTTAACAATAAAATATCCTAATGGGTCCTCTGGGTCTTCACCATACTCGATTAATTCTTCTGGCGATTTTCCTTTTAAATGACAAATATCAGAACCTAATATAACAGGTAATTCACCCATATAAACAGTTAGAGGGGATAATTTTTTTTCTTCTTCATTTTCTCCAACAAAAGGTACAATTTCCAAATACATTGGTGCAGAATATGCTAAATTTCTTATTCTAGCTTCCATAGGTGTTATTGGTTTCACTGAACCATCAGCTTCCTTATTAACTGGTTTTGAAATAGCAACTGTTCCAAATTCAACCCTATAGCCGGATTTAATCTCAGTATTAACTCCACCAACTTCTGAAATAATCTTTTGAACTTTGTTCTCAACAAAGCTGTTAAATGAGTCGATGTGGTGTTTAACTAAATTATTTTCTTCAAAAAATGCATCAACGATAACTCGGGACTTCATATATCTCCCTCATTTTTGTTTAATAGAATTATCAATAATTTTGGTATTATCTAAATTTACATATTATATAATAATTAATTTTATGTGATTTTATAAGATAGTAAAGAAATATACCCTAATTAAAAAACCATATATAATGGGTATTAAAATTCAATCATAACATCAAATTAAATGATTTATCATATAACAAGATACTGTATTTTAGACATTTGCCTTACATTTATTGACAATTTAGGTAATAATGTAATTTAATATATTTTTATTTTTAATCTTTATTTTTATTTTTAATATACAATGTTTAAGTTCGTAATTATCGCTACGAGAACGTTTAAAGCTTAAATAAAATTTGCAGATTTGCAATGTTTAATGATTGACTTGTGCTAAAAAATTTTATGTCGTATATACCCATACATAACAACTTAGATGTTTGTAGGTACTACTAATCTATAGTATATTGTTTCACCAGCAGTTTCACTTGGGCGAGTAATTTTAACCACATCACCTTCTTTTGCACCTATTTCAATAACCACAGGGTCAATATCGAGCAACTTCGGCAATTGTTGAATTTTTATGTTATACTGCTTAAGTAAAAGTGGTATTTCTTCTTTGTCAATAATTTCATGCATTGGAACCATGTTATGAGACAATAGCTTCACAATTTGGCCTCCTTTAGTTTAAAATAAATATAAAATAACAATTATAAGTTATACAATACGATAATTTTTTTTCTATTTGTATAATACTTAATAACATTACGAATTTACATGAATTATAAAGTTAATTAATTATTTAATAAATATATCAAATAATTGAAATTTTTTTACATGTGATATATATCATACAAATTATTGTATAAATTTATCGTGAAATAATAGTATCATAAAAAGTAGGGATATCTACTATATATTACTTTCTGTTATTTAAAAAAATAATTGTACAATATATAAAATAATATAAATAGGTATTAGATAATAAAAAATCTTTTTAAAATATCTTTAAAATATCTTTAAAATATCTTTAAAATTGTACGAATATACAAGATGTAAAAAATCATAACAAAAATAATATAAATATGTATTAGATATACCATAAGATTAAACTTATTTACGATTACAATATTTAAAAAACAGTTGTATGTACGACTAAATACGATTAATACTAATTTGTAAGGTATAGAACTTCGAGAGGGTTCGCATGAAAACAATAAAACAAATCAACGAAAAAATCAAAAATGGTGATGCAGTAATCGTAACTGCAGAAGAGATGATATCCATTGTAGAAGAAGATGGTGCAGAAAAGGCCGCCGAAAGGGTGGATGTAGTAACAACAGGTACTTTTGGAGCAATGTGTTCAAGCGGAGTATTTTTAAATTTTGGACATTCTGACCCCCCTATCAAAATGATGAAGACTTACTTAAATGGTGTTGAAGCATACTCAGGTATTGCTGCTGTTGATGCTTATTTGGGTGCTACACAAGCTAATTCTGATGATGATATTGGTATCGATTATGGAGGTGCTCACGTAATAGAGGACCTTGTAGCAGGCAAAGAAATAGAATTGGAAGCTGAAGGATATACTACAGATTGCTATCCGAGAAAAAGGGTATCTACATTATTAACAATTGATGATTTAAATCAAGCAATGTTATTTAACCCGAGAAACTGCTATCAATCGTACAATTCTGCTACAAATAGTAGAGACGAAAAGTTATACACATATATGGGCAAATTATTGCCAGAATTTGGAAATTTAAACTATTCCGGTGCTGGACAACTTAACCCTATGCAAAACGACTTCAATACCACAACAAAAACGTACAACACTCTTGGCGTAGGTACAAAAATCTTTGCAGGTGGTGCACAAGGATATATCGCTGGAGAAGGTACTCAGCATAGTCCCGCAAGTGGATTTGGTACATTATCCATACAAGGGAACTTAAAAGAAATGGATACTAAATTCATTAGGGGAGCTACGATACCGAAATACGGCTCAACTTTGTTTATGGGTATTGGGATACCTATTCCTGTGTTAAACTCAGAAATTGCTCAGACCTGTGCAATTAGAGATGAAGATATCAAAGTTCCTATTCTTGATTACGGCATACAAAGAAGAGATAAACCTACAATTGGAACTACAAACTATAAAGATTTAAGAACTGGTAAAATATCAATAGAATTAGATATTAACGGTGAAAAAGTAGATAAATGTATTAGAACCACCTCTGTTTCAAGTTATAAAACATCCCGTGAGATTGCTGGCGAATTGAAAGATTGGATTATTAATAAAGAGTTCTTCTTAACTGAAAGAGTTGCAAAACTTAATACGTCTGCTCCAAAACCTATGAAAGCAAATGCAAAACTCGTAAGAGATATAATAAAAAGACCTCCAATAGTTGCAAAACAAACCATTTCTGTTTCAGAAGCTTCTAAAGTATTGATTGAAAATAATATAAATCACTTACCGATAGTTGATGAAAACGACTGTATAATGGGTATTATTACATCGTGGGACATTGCAAAAGCTATGGCTCAAAGTAAAAGTGCTATTTCAGATATTATGACCCGATATGTTGTATGGGCCTCACCTGACGAGCCTATCGAAATGGTTGCTAAGAAAATGAGTGCAAACAACATTTCCGGATTGCCGATTGTAGATAACAACAAAAAAGTACTTGGCGTAATCTCAGCAGAGGATATCTCAAAATTAATTGGACATTATATGTAATTATATAATTATGTAAAAATTGATGATTTGAACGACAAAATACAAAAATAAATTAAAAATAAATTAAAAATAAAATAACTCAAAACAAGATAAATTAAATCATCAAAAGGTTTGTAGGTGAATAATTTGAAAAAAAGAATATTTTATTGGATATCTGGAAGAAATGTAAAAAAGCCAATCGTTTCAGATATAATAAAAAGTTATGATGTAGATGTTAGCATTTTAAAGGCTAAAATGGAACCAAGCGAAGGTTTTTTAACCTTGGAATTAAATGGTAATGATGATAGCGTATTAAAATCCGTAGATTATTTAAAAGAATATGGTGAAGTAGAAGATATTTCACAACCTATTCAAAAAAAGGAAGAAAAATGTATCGATTGCGGTGCTTGTATTGTACATTGTCCAGTTGGTGCAATCAAATTTGAAGAAGACTTTTCAGTTGCTTTCGATATTGACGAATGTATTGGCTGTAAAACTTGTGCTAAAATATGCCCGACTAAAGCAATTATTGTACACGACCTTTAAAACAGATTACAAATTAACTAATTTATTAATTAGTTTTATTATTTTTAATTATTTTCAAATTTTTTAAGTATTTTTAATTGTACTATGTATAGGGATAAAAATACCAAAATCTTTAAATTTAATTAGATACATTTCTATTTTTTAACATAGTATTATAAATTTTATTATAAATTTTAATATACATCTTATTATTTTGGTGATATTATGACACTAAATTTAAAAGTAAAATTTTTTGCAAGTTGTAAAGAAAAATTCGGTAATGAAATAGATTTAAAAATTGAAAAATCCAAATTAACAGTTGAAGAATTGGTTTTGGAATTAAAAAATAACAATATTGACATTAAAAATGATTTTGAAACTGGAAATGTGATTATTTCATATGATTTTGAAATAATGGGAAGCGATGACGTTATTGAAAAAGACGGAGAATTAGGGATATATCCACCAGTTTCTGGCGGTTAAGTTAGTTAAAATAATTAGTTAAAATAGATAGTTAAAATAAATACGGTGAAATTATGACTACAATTTCCAAATCCAAATGTGGAAAATGTGGAAACGCATTTAATGATGATAAATTATACTTTCAAAAGCATTCTGGAGTTAAATTCTGCGAAGAATGTTTTATAAAAGATACAAAAAGAAAAATAAGAAAAAATCTCGGTAAAGATATTTTAAAAAATCATATTACAATCGCTGTTGGAATTAGTGGGGGTAAAGATAGTTTAGTAATGGCCTATGTATTAAACGAATTCTTTAAACAAATTCCTAATTCCAAAATCATTGGTATTATGGTTAATGAAGGTATCGAAGGATTTAGAAATGACGGAATTGAAAAAGGAATAAAATTCTGTGAAAAATTCGGTATTGAGTACCATATTGCTACATTTTCAGAATACATCGGCGCAAATCTTGATGAAATTGTAAATATTGCGAAAGAAAAAAATATGACTATGAATCCGTGCTCTTTTTGCGGTGTGATTAGACGTAAAATATTAAATAGAGTTGCAATTGAAAAAAAATGCGATTATTTGGCAATTGGTCATAATTTAGACGATATTTCTCAAGCTGTGATGATGAACTATATTGAGGGTGATATTAAAAAACTCGCAATATTGGGCAAATCATCAAATAGTGATAAGTTTGTTAAACGAATAAAGCCTCTTTCAAAGATTCCCGAAAATGAAGTCAAATTATTTGCAGATATTCTTAAAATGGACTATCACAAAGCGCCTTGTCCGTACTCTTGCTTATCATATCGTTCAGAAGTCTCTGACATTATAGATATGCTCGAAGAAAAGCACGCTGGAACTATGTACTCTATTGTAGCAGGCTACGAGAGACTTCTTGAACATTTGGAAGTTCCTGGAGATATAACGTTATGTGAAAAATGTGGTGAACCGTCTGCTTTAAAAATTTGTAAAGTATGTAGTTTTTTAAAAGATTTGGGATTGGAAAAAAACTCTAAATTTTAAATAAACTATTTTTTAGTTTTATTATTTTATATTTTATATTTTATATTTTATATTTTATTATTTTATAGTTTATTATTTTATAGTTTATTATTTTATTATTTTTTAAAAAAGTAAAAAAGAAATTTGTATTTATCTTATAATTTATTATTTTATTATAGTTTAATAATTAGTTTGTCATTGATTGAATAGGTGCTGGTATTCTACCGCCTCTTTCGATGAATTCCTCTGATGAAAATTCACTTACGGGCATAATTGGAGCTGTACCTAACAATCCACCATATTCTACGTGGTCTCCAACGTCTTTATTTGGAACTGGTATCAATCTTACAGCGGTTGTCTTTTTGTTAACCATACCGATTGCCATTTCATCTGCAATGATTCCTGAAATTGTTGAAGCGGGTGTTTTACCTGGTACGGCAATCATATCTAAACCTACTGAACATACGCAAGTCATAG
Source organism: Methanococcus voltae (assembly GCF_024807655.1). Taxonomy (NCBI): domain Archaea; kingdom Methanobacteriati; phylum Methanobacteriota; class Methanococci; order Methanococcales; family Methanococcaceae; genus Methanococcus; species Methanococcus voltae. The sequence continues at coordinate 197,137 of NZ_JANUCR010000001.1, forward strand.
CTTCTAATTTTTCGATTTTAAGAGCCCCTACTTCTGCTGCTTCAATCATACCTGCATCTTCACTTACTGGAATAAATGCACCACTTAAACCACCAACGTTTCTTGAAGCCATAGCCCCACCTTTTTTAACTGCATCGTTTAATAAAGCGAGTGCTGCTGTTGTACCGTGTGTACCACATCTTTCTAAACCCATAGCTTCCAAAATGTTTGCAATACTGTCTCCAATTGCTGGTGTTGGTGCCAATGATAAATCAACGATACCAAATTCAACGCCCAAGTTTTTAGCAACTTCTCCACCGATTAATTCACCCATTCTTGTGATTTTAAATGCGGTCTTTTTGATTTGGTCGCTTACTACGTCGATTCTTTCTCCAGGTAATTTTTCGAGTACTGCCCTAACTACACCAGGACCTGAAACACCTACATTTATAACTGAGTCTCCTTCACCTACACCGTGGAAAGCTCCTGCCATAAATGGATTGTCCTCTGGAGCATTACAAAATACAACGATTTTAGCACAACCTATTGCATCTTTGGTTATTAATGAGGTTTCTTTTACAATTTCCCCCATTTTTTTAACCGCATACATATTTATACCAGCTTTTGTTGTAGCTACGTTGACTGATGAGCATACTCTGTCTGTTTTTGTCATCAATTTTGGTATTGATTGGATTAATCTTTTTTCCCCAGGTGTTGCTTTTTTCTGAACTAATGCTGAATAACCACCGATAAAGTCCACGCCAACGTCTTTTGCGATTTTATCGAGTGTAATACCTACTTCAACACAAGCGTCGATAGCTTCTTCCTTGTTCAATCCTTTTAAAGTAGGACCCATTATTAAACCGATAGGTGTCACTGATATCCTCTTATTTACAATAGGAATTCCGTATTTGTCCGCTACTCCATTTGCTGTTTCTACGAGATTTCCGCCCAATCCAGTCACTTTTTGGTATATATTATCGGTCAATGTATCCAAATCTTTATCGACACAATCTTTTAAGTTAACTCCCAAGGTAGTTGTCCTTATATCCAAATTTTCGTATTCTATCATTTTTACGGTTTCTATAATTTCATCGGCAATATACATATTTAAACACCTTTTAATTTTACTTTGTGATTTTAAAATTTGTTTTTCTTGTTTTATTTTGACATATTTTGCATTATCATAAATTAATCTATAATATGAAAATGATATTTCATACATATGTGCGTTTTAAATTTAAAGTTAATGTTTTTTTGAAATAATTTGTATATAATTTTATGGGTAATATTACTCCAATTAAATATATTAATGAAAACTAATAGAAAAATAAGAAAATAAAAAATAAAAAATAAATAAAAAAATAAAAGGATTATAAAATAATATTTAGATATATAACAATATTATTCAAAATCTTTTTTAATTAATGAGTGCATTACAGAATTCTGCCCAACATATTTTGAACATTCTCTTTCTGAATAACCCACCTTTGAAGGTGTTAAAGTTTTACTAAATATTAATTGCCCAACTCTTTGATTTTTATATAATATTACTGGTTTATCATATGCCACGATTTCCAAAGTTATTTTACCGTGAAAACCTGTATCAATCCAACCCGCTGTTTGATGAGATTGCAAAAACACTCTTCCGAAACTACTTCTTCCTTGATATTGTGCACATATGTCATTTGGAAGTTTTATATACTCGTTTGTAGTACCTAAAAGCCCACCACTGACGATTTTATCAACATTGTATTTTTCTTTAAAATGTTCAATTGTAGGCTCGTCAAGATGGTAATTTAACGGGCATATCATTATTGAATCATCAATACTAAATTTTATAGGCACTAATTCCTCCTTAATGTCATAAACAGGACTCGAATACCGTATAAACTCGCTCCCCAATGTAACATCATAAGAGCAAGGACCGACACATTTTTCATTGAATGGCGTAATGTCCAAATTTCCATTAGCTATTTCATTTAATATATCAACATCGCTTAACATCATAATTTCACCAAATTAGCCCAAATTTTTATAAATAACACATAATGCCCAAAATAATCGAATTTATTAACTTAATAAATTAATAAATTAATAAATTAATAATTTACTAAATAATTAACTAATTAAATTGTAAATCTGATGATTTATTGATTTTCATCATTACATTCTTTATCAAAATCATCATATTCTCCTTCTAAATCATTCATAATAACATTCTTACCGTTTTTACAAGGTATTACTTTTATTGTAGAGTCTTCATATTCAGAGTATAAGTTTTTGCCCATTGTTAATCTATCTAAAAATATGGCAATCGCTGCAACTTCAGAATGCGGTTGATTACCCACAGAAATGTTATAATCTGCTAATTCATACGCTTCACGAGGTACTTTTTCAGCACCGATGATAACTAAAAGATTTTTAGGTACTTTTTCATTCGAGTTATTATTATTATTATTATTATTATTATTATTATTATTATTATTACCAGTAGGATAAACCTCATTTATAATTTCTGACATTATTTCGTTTATATTTTCGCCATACATTGTTAAATGTGCCACAATCCCGTTGTTCTTTTTAAATTCTTTTACGTAAGATTTCCACGAATCAGCCACTTTGAATTTAAAATCTCCGCCCCAACTTTCCGTAATCCGGTCTACACTCCCATTTACGTGTTTATCGCTACTCGTGAATATTATATTACTTGCACCCAATGCTCTTGAGGTAAGTGCTACGTGTGTAGATATCCTCTTATCTCGTTCGCCCCTGTGCCCTAATCTCATTACTTCTATCATAAAACCACCGATAAATTAATTTTGTGTTTCATCCTTAATTAAATTTTATAAAAAGATAATACTCTCTTAAGTTAATTCAACATTATAATTTATATAAATAACGATAACAGATTTAAAAATAAAATCAGATATTTTAAAAATAAAATAAAATAAAATAAAAAAGAAATTTAATTAATTATTTATTATTTTGAATAATTACCGTAATCTACGCTAAATACTTTAAATCCTGGTTGTACACCTGTTGCAGTCGGGTCAGTTGAAGCTTTTTCAAGTTTCATTGTTTCTAAACCTTCACCGTTGAAGAAGTGTAATTTTGAATATACGCTATCTTCCAAGTTTTTAGTAGTTATCCAAGAATTTGTGGTATAAACTGGATTACCAGAACCATCTGTACCAATTATTGAATTCTTATTAACGTTCATTAATAAGCTTAATTCACCATCAACACTTGCTAAAGTATTGTACATTTTAGTTTCTCCATTTTCTGAAACCATTAATTTTACTTTATGCATACTTAATTGTTGAGTCTGTATTTGACCATCACTTGATACTGCCATCATAGCTCCGGTTAAAGTTTCGTTATTAACTTCAATTAACGCATAAATTGAATAATCATTGGTTTGTTGAAGTAATGACCTAACAACTAAGGTATCATTCATAGTTGTTGCATAAGTATTTAATGCTTCGAAAGAACCTGCTTCTCTTTCACTTCTTGAAGTATCTGCAGGTAAACTGAAATTCCAATTACCGAAATAACTCCATACTGAAGCTATTGAAGTCATTCTGTTGTAAGTAATTAAATAATCTGGATTTGTAATTTCTGGGTGCGTTGCATCCAAAATTTCAGATATTTCAGTATCTGTGAATTTATAGGTACTGTTTTTCAAAGTTTCTTCAGCTTCTGTTTTTGTTAACGGCAATATCTCATTTAATACATCAACCGTATTCGCAATAGAACCTGTCTTTTTAATCAGTACACTATCACTATTGTATGCTTTATCACCTGAAGAAGCTAACATCCTAAATATACCATTTGAAAGACTTTCATCAGATGTTGCGAAAGCTCTACCAACCCAGTATGCCCTTGGAGTGTTTTGAGTACTTCCATCGAAAGTTACCATTCTTTCAGTTTTCCAAGTGTATATGTGTCCGTTATCCCACCAACAAGTTATAACTGAATTATTTGGTGTTTGTGTATTTATCCATTCTAAACTTTCTCCCCAACCATCATTATAGGTAGGTACACTGTAAAATGGAACTATTGCAGCCATTGTAGGCGTGATTAACCCAATTGCTAATAATATCATAAATAATTTATTCATTACTAACTTTTTATTAGATTCTGAAACCATATCTGCTATTTTATAGATTATTAAGAGCGCTAATGATGCGAGCATTATTCCTTCTGCGATAGGTACATAATCTGAAGGGAATAATATTCTTAATAAATCCCCGTTATCTGCTTTATATGTTGAATATAATGAATATAATGCAATTATGGCAATTGTTGGATAAGCAACATATTCATATTTTTTATCAAGATTATTTTTAATAAATTGTTCAATAAATCCTGTGAATATACCCACACCAATTGATAATGGGGGTACCATCAATGCTACAAACCGTACACCTTTTGATGCTGCCCAGAATGTAACAGCTAACCAAATTACAAGGAGTAAAGCATATTTTACATCTATTTTATCAACTAATCCATTCACAATTTGCTTTGTAGGGGTTAATACTTTTCTAAATAAGGATAAGAAAATACCAACTAAACCTATAGCAAATAAGTATATACTACTCAGTGAAGAACTTACCATTTCGTCAAAGGATGCAGTATCTAACTCAGATACCGTAGTTAAAACGTTAGGCCATCCACTTGTTGATGAAACTTCATCTAATCCTATATAATTTAATGGAGCTTCAAAAGCACCCATTATGGTGTTTGTACCATATAATGCAGTTATTGCTATTGCACCACCAATAACAAATAAACCAGCTACTTTTAAAGTGTTTAAAAATTCTAAATTTTCAACTTCAACTTTTTGAGCACTTCTACTATTTTTATTTTTATTATCTTTGTTGTATTTTGCATCGTGGCTATATATTAGCCCCTTGTAAATTAAATACAATACCAAGAACGCAATTATAATATAGTACCCATACCACCAAGCTGACCACATAAATGGATATGCAACAAGCATTATTGTAGCCAATAAACCAAATAATAGTGATTTAGGGCTTTTGTCCTTTGAATAGTGCATTGCTTCAATTATAAACCATACAATAAATAATAAAGGCAATATCTCCAATACTGGCGTATCTGCAAAACCAGCTATTGTTTTTACGAATATTGAAGGCGATAAGGATGTTAAAATTGCTGCAACAGCTCCGCCGATATCACTTGAAGTTATTCTTCTTACGATGAAGAAAATCGGAATAACTATAAACATACTTAATATTGCAGGAACCCAGAATGCTGCGTTCATCAATGTAACTGTTGAATCCATAGAGTGCCATATTTGATAAACACCCACCGTTAAAACATTTATTAAGTTAAAAGTTGCGGGAGCCCCCGTAGGCCCGTATTTATAAGAATCCCATGGAATTTCTTGTCCATTTACATCTTTTAGGGTATCTCCAGTATGTCCATATTCGAGGTAATCTTCAGACATCCTTAAGTAATAATAAGGGTCCAATGCTGTTAAATACATTCTTCCATTGTCGTCTGAAAAAATATCTAAGTATTGTTCGTTTGTCGTAAAACTCATATCTGCAGTTTGCGCCCTCATCTGAAAGCTTAAAAATGCTAAAAATATAATAATTAATATTGTTTTTGCACATTTTACTTTCTTATCTTGAAAATTAAAATTAAATTTCTTCGAGTTTGCAGTTGCAGAGGTAGAATTTTTGACATTTTCGTTGTTTTCAGTCATTTTATTCCCTCTGAAAAGATATTTAGGAATATTTTAGATATCTTCAATATAACCATTTTTTTTTAATATTATGTAAATTTATAATAATATGTTAAATATAATCGATAATAATAATTAAATTATTTCATACAATATATTTAATTATTAAATAGATATTTATTTACATTTAATATATAATTTATTGGATATTGGTTAGATATCAAATTGTAAATTAAATTTATTTCGTATTTGGATTTATTAAATAATTAGTATCGTATTTAGTATTATATACTTATCTAATCATTTAATAGCTATCTATATATAATTTATGAATTAATTTCTATTGTTGTATTGTAATAGTGCATATATTGTAATATTACATATTGATGTTGCTAATATTAATTATACATTGTTAAAAAGATTATTTCGGTGTAATTATGATTTATGAAAGTGTTAATTTAGGGATAAACACTGTTTTTTCAAAAGGATATGGTTTAATAATAGTTTTAGGTTTTTTTACGAGTATTATATTAACCAAATTTATGATTAATAAGATGGTAAATTGTAAATTTGGAATGGATTTGCATAAAAAAGAGAAATTAAAAGTTGCGGAAATGGGCGGGTTAGCAATATTACTAACTTTATCGATATTTTTACCATTTATAGAAGCTAATTTATTGTTGCCTTTATTAATAGCGGGTATATTGGGCATCATAGATGATATTGCTAAATTATCACCTAAAGAAAAACTCTTGATTCTTGCACTTTCTGCAATACCTATTGGTTTATTGCTTGGTTTAAGCCCATTACCCATTATTTTGTTGATGGTTGGCATATCAATATGCTCAAACTTCACAAATATGCTCGCAGGATTTAATGGTCTTGAAATAGGTACTGGCACACTTGCATCATTGTTCTTAGCATTAATTATGTTTCAAAATGGGGACATTGTTGGATTCAACAGTTTGATGTTGTTTTTTGCAGTTTACTTGGGCTTTTTAATATATAATAAATATCCTGCAAAAGTATTTCCCGGAGACACTGGAACATTACCAATTGGTGCGTTTTTAGCAACTGTTGCGGTTTGGAAAAGTGCGGTATTACCACTCGTTATTATTATGTTGCCTTACATAGTTGATGCAGGCTTAAAATACTATAGTGCAGGAATCACAAAAAGAGAAGACCATAAACCTACACAATTGCGTGATGATGGTAAACTTTACGTAGGAGGAGGTTATTTATCATTACCTCGATTAATACTTATGAAAAAACCGATGAAAGAATATAATATCGTTTTCGCCATTTGGGGCTTAGAAATGTTATGCGGAATATGTGCATTACTTGTAAATTCCACGATTAAAATAATTTAAAAATTTATTTTTTTTATATAATATTTTTTTTGTATATTTTAAGATATTTGTATTTTTAAACTATTTTAAAATAAAAATTCCAACATACCTATTAATTAGAATTATACTTGCAAAAAATCATACTTAAATAATAAACTACGAAAAAAATAAAACAATAAAAAAAATTGGGAACATTTGGGGTATCAAATATAATTTGATAATAAATAGTAAGTATTATGGTATATAAATATTAGGATTTAAAGTTATTAATTAAATCATTATTTAATTAGTAGTTAATTAGTAGTTAATTAATAATAATTAATTATTACTTACTTTTTAACTATTTTCGATAACATCGGGTGTAAATCAGATAACTGTTCTTGAACTAACTGTTCATAGAACCTGTAAACGATTGATACTGTAAGTAATACCCCAGTACCGCCACCTAAAGCACCAGTGAAGTCTGCGAGTGCTGCAAGGAGACCTACAAATGCTGAACCCATAACTGTGATTGGTTTAATGTATCTTTTTAACCTGTTTTCAATGGATTTATTACTCTTTCTAAATCCTTTAATTGCCATATTTAAACCGCCAAGTTTCTTTGCCATTGATTTAGCGTCGAGTCCTGAGGTTTCAACCCAGAATAAACCGAATAATACACAAAATCCGATTAAGAACAATGTGTAAACTATTGCGTGAATTGGGTCAGATATTACGCTCGATAATCCATAAGGGGTCGAGAAATAGTATGCAATACCATCTATCGCCCTACCATTTGCATAATTACCCAATATAGGGAATCCTACTTTATATAATACCAAACCCCAAAGTTGGAAGTTTGCAAATAAAGCTGCTGCAAGAATTACGGGTAAGTTTGAAACGTAAATAAACTTAATTGGATATTTACCTACTGCACCTTTAACTCTACCGTGAGCCAATGGTATTTCTACCCTAATACTTTCAGCATAAACTACAACTAAGAATACGGATATTGTTGCGAGTATTGGCAATATGTATTCTAAAGCTGGCCCCATACTTCCTGAAACCATTGCGGTAAAGAATTTCCATAAATAACCTTGTGGACCTAAAGCACCTACGAATATTGTTTGGGAAACCCCTGCTGCAATGAATAAACCGATACCAGAACCTATACCATATCGTGAAACAATTTCATCTAAATAGATAAGTAATATAGCACCGATTGCTAACTGCAATATTAAAGCTAATGACATCGTTGGCGTAAGTGCACCAAAAGCTCCTGCCAATACGAACATTCCAGCTTCTAAGAAACATAAGAATATACCAAATGCTTTTTGGAGACCTTGGAATAATGCCCTATTATCTGGTTTTGACATATCTAACTTAACCAGTTCAGAACCGATTAACAGCTGCATTATAATACCTGCTGTAACGATAGGACCAATACCTAATGTGATAATAGTTCCCATTTTTGATGCAGTAACAGTCTGCCAAAAGTCAAACAATGCGGGAATTTCCGAACCGCCAGTATAAACATCTATTGTACCCAATATGAAATATAATAGAAGTACAATTCCTGTCCAGTAGAGTTTACCTTTAAATGATATATCCCTATCAGGTCTCTTAACTTCCGGTATATATTCTAAAACGGGTCTTATTTTTTGAAGAAATGATTCCAAAATATCACCCAATATGATACATATTGTAAATTTGTGAGATTTAAAACTATAAGCTTAAAAATTATATACAACATTCGTACATTATTATGCCTACAATATATTAAATTACAATACGGGTTTTATTTATGATTTTAATTATAAATTATGTATTCATAGATTAATAGTTTATAATCTATGGATTTAGTTGTATAATCTCCTAATTACATCAACATACAATTACATAGTATATTAATATAACGATTTAAATCTAAATTAATTACCAAATATTATTAAAAATATTAACTTATTTTTAACTATTACAAACACTATAAACAAGAATATTAGATTTAAACCTTTTAAAAGAGTATTCACTAAATTTAAAGTTGATAATACACTTATTTTTTAAATTAAATGGTAAATATCTACAAATTCCATAAAATACTTTTTTAGCGATACTTTTCAAAAAAAGCTTTTTTTCATAGATTTTTGCATAGTATTCACTATCATAAAAAATAAAAGCCAAAAGAAGAATTATTTGAATGCTAATTCTAATTTTATGGTTGTTATTCTTAAAATTTTTAAGAATAAAACGTTTTTCAGAATTATAATTCAACAGCTTCTCCCCCTGCTGCTTCTAATTTTGCAACTGCATTTTCTGAAAATTCTACTGCTGAAACTGCCATAGCTAATGAAATTCTACCTTTACCGAGTATTTTATCAAAACCTAAAGCTGCTGCATCTACAACGATTTTGTCGCCGTCTTTTTCGAATGCGTCAATGTTGCTTAAAACATATTCTTGGAGTTCTCCAACGTTGATTGTTTTCAAATCTTTGATAAGGCTTGCGTGTCTTACAAATCCACTTCTTCCGAAGTAGTCAGGGTTGAATTTACAGATGCTTAACCATTTATGTTTCTGAACACCTGCGTTACCTCTACCCCCTCTGTGACCTGCGCCTCTATGCTTTTTAGCTTCTCCATAACCGCAAGTTCTGGAGCCTCTTAATTTAGTAATTTTTTTACTTTTTCTAATCATTAAGACCACCTTAAATTACAAATCTAACTATAACTTAAAAAAGTTAATTACATCATCTTTATAATTAAATCGTTTATTTTTCCAGCTCTGTAACCTAAGGCTCCACCTACTGAAAATGGCCTTTTGATTCCTTCTTTGTCATATCCTTTTCTTGGAGGGTGTAATCTGAATACAGGTTTTACTTCTGTATCTTTTAACTTGATTTCGCCAGCCATAACTTTTTCAGCGAATTCTGAAACTGATAAATCTGTAGATTCTTTAACAATTTCTTCACTTACTCTGTTATTGCCTGCTAATCTTCCTCTTTTCAAGATTAACTTTTCAAAGGTTTCGTTGTCAATTTCACCGTAGGTTACGAAATCCTTAACCTTTTTAACCATTCCAATGTAGTGTTCATTTTCTGGAACGATTACACAGTGGTTTACCTTGTGGAGTCTTAACATTTTTAATGTATCAGCGATGTCTCTTTTTACGCCAACGCTTCCTCTTACTCTAATAACTGCGTAAGCCATGTTTTCACCATTGACCTTTTTATAGGCATTATATGAATTATCCGCTAAATTTTAAAATAAATTCAACCAAATATCATATAATTTATTGATATATTTAATAAAAATTAATTATTACACCAAGTATAATAATTAATTTATCGTTTTTAGATTATCGAGCTAATTAGTAAACTTTACCTTCTTTAAGACCTAATTTAGCCTTTTGAGCAGGTAAACATTTTACAAAGTTTAAGTTGTTTAAAGAATCAAATACAGCTAATGCAAAGTTGTATGTTGTTCTTGTGTCTCCGAATGTTTTTGTCCAAACATCTTTAACACCAGCAAGTCCTAAAACTGACTTAGCAACATTACCTGCAACTAAACCTACACCTCTCGGTGCTGGTATGATTTGAACTTTAACACTACCGCAATTACCGTCTGCTGTGAATGGAATTGAGTGTGGTCCACCGCAACCGCATTCCCACGAACCGCAACCTACTCTAACTCTAATGAGTGATAATTTTGCGTGTGCGATAGCTTTTCTAATAGCTGGGCCAACTTCTTTAGCTTTACCCATGCCTACTCCAACGTAGCCGTTTTTGTTTCCAACTACTGCTGTAGCTCTGTATCTTGCCCTTCTTCCTGACTTGTGCATTCTTTGAACTAATTTAACGTCCAAAACTTGCTCTTCAAGTTCAGGTAAAAGTACATCAACAATCTCTGGTTCAAGTATAGGAGTACCTTTATCGATGATTTCGTCGATTGAGGTAATTTGCCCTTCCTTTACTAACCTACCAACTTGAGTTTTTGGTTCCCAAGCATCGGTGTTAAATCTTCTTTTTTCAGCCATTTTATCACCTTACAAGCTAAGGATTTTTTCTTTTATTTCTTCAAAGTGTGCTGGCAAATCTTCAGGGTTTAAACCTTTTTCTAAGTACTTTGAGAATTGTTTCTTGTAAGCGTCTTCGTCTTCAGCTTTTAAAACTTTTGCATATTCAGCGATGTGAGCACCTGAAAGTCTTTCCTCATTACCGATGATTTCATCACCGTGTGGAATTTCTAAGCCTGCATCAAGAGCACCTTTTAAAACTGCGAATATTGCAGCTCCTTTTGTAGCTCTGTGTAAACCTTTATCGAGTACTGCTTCTTCAACGCCTTCTTTTACAGCTTTTTTACCAATCAATAAACCTGTTAAGTACGCTGTTGGTAAATTACCACAGTGTCCTTTATATCCTAATTTAACAAGCTCTTTTGAATGTGCTGAAGCTAATATGATATCTCCTTTCTCATCGTAAGCTACTATTTGAGCTACAATGTTGTTCAAGGATTTTCTCGCAACTAATCTTGGCTTACCAGACAATAATAATCCTAATCTTTGTCTGAAATCTGTTTTTCCTTCTCTTCTTCTTCTAAAAGGAACTCTGTACTTGGCGTTTCTTGCCATAACCATTCCTCCTTATAACTTTAGTTATAAATCAATAATAATTACGTATTATTAATAATTAATTAATAATTAGTTATTAATTATTTAATAATCAAATAACATGAATTAATATATATTAACTCTCTCGCAATTATTAGTTTATTAATTATAAAGGATAATTATTTTATGAAAAAATTAATAAATCAAAACACTAATTATTCGCTTAAGATACCGTGATCTTTCATGTAGAGTTTCATGTGGTTTCTACTTCTGAAAGCGCCACCTTTAGCCATTCTGTACAATTTTCTGTACTGTGTTCTTTCGATTTTATCTTCTTCTCTCATTTCTTTTAACATTCTTCTTAAAGGTCTAATGGTGTTAATCCATTTTTCTTTCTTAGGAGTTCTTGCACCCTTAGCACCTTTTCTAGAACCTTGGCCTTTTCTTTTGCCTTTTCTTTTCTGTTCTTGTATCTTTTTCTTTCTTGCGCTACTGATACCCTTTTCTTGCTTTTTAACAATGATACCGTCTTTAACTAAAGCTCTAATATCATCTTTGGTAATTGCAAGTTTAACTTTTTCTAAGTTTTCAGGGTCAACCCATACTCTATCAATACCGCAATCGAGTATGTTAGCTGCAATTCTTCTTTGAGTTGATACATCCATAATATCACCTGTCTTTACATTTTCAGACGTATGGATTCGATTGTTATAATTGCAATAACATTAATTCATGAGAATTACTCTAATTAGCCTGAATTTGATAATTGAATTATAGAATTGAATTATTATTATTTTTAAATAAATTTTGAATTTTTACTTAATTATTGTAATAATTCTTCTTGTTTTTGTTTTGAAATGTTTAAAATTCTAATATTTAATTCGTTAGCTTTTTTAATCATTTCAATTCTTTTTCTCTTACCAACTGTTGATGCAATTCTTGCTGCCTGAGTTTCAGGGTTTAAAGCTGAAATCTCTTTAACGTTATTAACAAGAACGTCTTCCAAACCTGATGGATGAAGATTCCTTACTAATGCAGGACATCTGTATCCGATTTTAACTACAGCAGCTCTGTGTTTCAATCCAATTCTCATACCACTGTGTTTACCGAATGGTCTTCTCCAGCTGGTACCGATTCTTGCGGTTCTGTGGCTATCTTGTCTTTTGAATTCAGGTCTTTTCTGTTTCATTTTGAGTTTTAATCTCATTAATCTTTTAAAATCACTCATGAAACCACCTATAATACCTTACCTGCTTTTTCAACGATGTAGATACCGTCTTGGAATACTCTTGTATCTCTTCCGCTTACTTTAGTGGCTTGTTCAATGTTTGCAGCAGTTTGACCAACAAATTCCTTGTTGATTCCGCTAACTATTACTTGTTCACCGCTTACTTTAACAGTGACATTAGGCATTACTTTTGCATTTCTTGGGTGTTTTTCACCTAAGAAGTTGTCAATAATTACAATGTTGCCTTTAACACTTACTTTCATAGGAAAGTGGGCGTATTTAATTGCTAATTTGTAATCAAAGCCTTCAGTAACTCCTTTTATCATGTTAAGAGCGTGTGCTTTATATGTACCTACCATAGCGGTCTGTTTTTTATTCGGGAAAGAACATTGAATAACAAGTTTATCATCTTCTAATGAGAATTCGATTCCTGTGTAATTTAATGTTTTTTCTAATTGTTTACCGCCGGATTTTACAGTAATGTTGTTGCCGTTTAGTTCAACATTTACATTTTCTGGGATAGAAACTTCTTCCCTTATAATTGCAGCAACTGGCATAACTATACCTCCTCGTCTTATCGTATGAAAATACAATAATAATGAATAATATCTTAGGATATTAGCTTATAAATTTGCTTAACGCAATTAATAGATGTATGAAATTAGCCTTCCACCAATTCCGGCATCTTTTGCTTCATCGTGAGTCATTAACCCCTTAGGGGTACTTACGATTAACAAACCGAAACCTTTTGCTGGTAAGTATCTCTTTTCAAACTTTTCAAATTCTTGGTTTTTAACTGCGAATCTTGGTTTTACAGCGCCACATTTATTAATCTGACCAATTAATGCTACTTTGTAAACTCCCGCTTTACCATCTTCAATGTATTCAAAGTTTCCAATGTATCCTTGGTCTTGCATAACTTTGAGTACTCTTCCAATTAATTTAGATGCAGGTTTTAAGTAAGCTGTGTTTTTACCTACGTTTTCACAGTTGGATATATGGTTCAATGCGTTCGCAAGAGGGTCCATTAAGCTCATACTGTTACCTCCTTGTCCTTTCTAATCCTTTCATCACTTAATCGTACTTTTTAAATCCTAAGTTTTGTGCCATTTCTCTAAAGCATTGCCTACATAAGTTTAAGCCGTATTTTCTAATAATTCCCGGTCCTTTTCTTCCGCATCTTTTACAAACCTTGGAACCTTGTCCAAATTTTTTCTTGAACGGTGCTTTTGTCATAAATAATCACCTTATTCTTCAAGTACTTCCATATCGAATGTTGCTTTAACTAATTCGATAGCTTCGACTTTTTTAACTAAGTGTTTTTCAGGAATTGTGTTTCTTTTAAGCTTTCTTGATTTAACTCTGTATCCTGGCTTTTCAAAAGTTACACATACGTCCATACCGTATATTCCAACTGATGGGTCGTATTTTTGGCCTGGGAAGTCAATGTGTTCTGGAACACCAAATGAAAAATTACCGACTTTGTCAAATGACCTGTCGTATAATACCTTACCAGATGCTTTGAAAGCAGTGAATGCGTTCTTTAAAAACTCTTCAGCTTTAATACCCCTTAAGGTAACTTTCAATCCAATAGGTAATTTTTTCCTGATTCCGAATGCAGGGTTAGTTTGTTTTGCTAAAGTCCTTACAGGTGCTTGTCCAGTAAGGTCTTCAATAACCTTAGCCCCAATAGTTAACCTATCGCCTGCTTCACCAACACCAAAGTTTACTGTAACTTTTTGAATTCTTGGTTTTTTCATCGGTTCTTTTTCCCATATTTCTTGGAATGACATATTTTGCCCTCCTAATCTTTTTAGGGTTCTTGTTTCTAAAACTATATTTTTAGAAATAATAGTTAGAAATCTTTGAAATTAACCAATTTCAATTATCATAACAATAATTAAAATTAATTCAAAGTTAGCTAATTTATAATAGTTGTTAATAAATCTTTAATCATTATTAATTAATTGATAAAAACCATTTAATTATAAATTGATTACCGGTTCATTGTCGCCTACGATAAATACGTAATCTTTAACGGTTTTAAATTGTTCGCCGTCTTTTGTTTCAAGTGTAATTATATCTGCATATAATTTTCTTTCTTCAATTTCTATAATTTTAGCGAATTCTCCAACGTGTTTACCGCCAGTAACGTATGCTAATTTGTTTTCTCCAAATTGAACATGTCCTGCAATTTTTTGTTCAGGTATTGATAATAAAATACTGTCGCCTGTTTTGTAAACGTCTTCTTCTGCTTTTGTAGCATCTGCAACGGTTATTATTTGGTTTCTACCATCGTGTAAGTTTAACTGGATGTGTCCGCCTTTAATAACTGTTTTGTTTACAATTTTACACAATTTTACGCCAGCTTCTTCAACTTTTTTCAAAGTTAATCTTCCGGATTCGTCAAACAATACAACATAATTCTCGTTAATTAAAGGAACTGAAATTAAGTCCATTAATCCTACTGGAAGTTTGTATTCTTTTCTCTTTTTACCGTCGATTAAGATTTTTCCTGTTTGGATAATCTTTTTAGCTTCTCTTGAATTGTCAGCGTATTTTAATACATCTCTTATTATCAATAACAATGGTAATGATTTATCCATTGCGTGTGAACCAGGTGCAGGTCTTACTGTGAATGTTCTGACTTTTCTTGGGATTTGCCAGTTTGCTGGAGCGGCTAATCTTTTTAGATGTCTTTTAGGTCCTTTAACTGCCATGCTCACACCTCTTATTTATTAGCGTTTTTAAATCTCTTATCGTCTGAATCATCCAACTTTACAATCATCACATTTGATGGATGTATTGGGTAGGATTTTTCTGTACCATCTTGCTTTTTGTTAACTACGCCAGCTACAACAACATTATAGTTTTTGTAGTTTACGCTTGTAACTTCGCCTTCAACGCCTTTGAAGTTTCCTCTCATAACTTTTACCAAGTCTCCTTTCTTCAAAGGTATTGAATTTTTATTTAATTTTTCTTTTAACTCTTTTGACAACATAGCTGACATTAAGTTATTTCTTAAATGTAGCGGTGCGTTATAGAGTGCTTTTCTTTGCTTTCTTGGCTGTTTTGAACTAGTCAACACCATTATTCCACCTTACTTATTTTTGTGACTCGATTAGTGAATAATTTTAGCCAATCTTGAAACACCAGGCCATCTTTCAGCAGCTTCTTTTGAAACTGGACCTTTGATTTCTGAACCTTTTGGTGTTCCTTCTGGTGTTACAATAACTGCTGCGTTATCTTCAAACTTAACTCTTGAGCCGTCTGCTCTTTTATATTCTTTCTTCTGCCTGATGATGATAGCAGGTAAAACTTGCTTTCTCATTTCAGGAGTACCTTTCTTAACTGAAACAAAAACCATCTGACCTACACCAGCAGCTGGTAATCTTCTAACTACACCAGAGTAATTCTTAACTGATATAACTTCCAATTCTTTAGCTCCTGTATTGTCTGCACAGAATATTCTTGCTCCGTTTGGTAATGACCTTACTACGGTTGACCCGATTCCTTTCATGATATTCACCCATTTAAAGGAATTATTCTTGTATTGTCTTTTCGATTACTACAAAAGATTTTGTTTTGCTGATTGGTCTGCATTCCATAATTTTCACGATGTCTCCAACTTTCGCTGCGATACAAGGTGAGTTGTGTGCAATCATGCTAACTGTTCTTTTTTCGTATCTCTCGTACTTTGACAAGTATCGTATAATTTCTCTTTCGATTACAACTGTGTTGTGTCCTTTATCTGAGGTTACTACGCCTTCAAATGTTTGACCTCTAACTGGTAATTTCCCGTGGAAAGGACAGTTTATGTCATCACAAACATTTTCAGGAGTTTTTACATCAATTCCTATGTTTGTCATTATTATACCTCCAGATATAGAGTGTATTTGTATATATGTGATACATATAATTATTAATTGGTATAGTCCCAGAGTAAATACGGGTTGCAGGTATATAAACATTTTTCAGATATATCATTACGATAAATAATTACGATAAATCACCATAATAATATCAAAATTCAATATCGATAAATATTTTTTTCTGTCAAATTTATAATAATACTCATAAATCATACAAAATTAGCAAATCACTTTGCAATAATCAACATATCAATTAAAATCAATAGAATTACTAAAATCAATAGTATACCAATTTTAATATAAAAAATATTGATTATGTTTTGTATAACCCATATACTTTTAATATACACATTTAATAGATTTTTAAATGCATCTTGGGACCATTAAAATAATTTCTAACGATTATAATAGGGTTATCCTTTAAACGCCAAATTAAAATTTAACATTTAATAAGGATAAATTTTTTTAAACTTTCTTTTCAACCTATCTTCAGGTCTTCCAATAAGTAAATTTCCATCGATTTTTACTTTAAAAAGACCCTCGGAAGTAGTTATGTCGAATTGAAATACTGCAATATCTTTTGGAATTTGAAACTCCTTATATAGATATTGAACGTCATCGTCTAAGTTTTCATTCTTTTGTTCGATATGGACAGAAGAATTCACTACTTTGGACTCAATGGTCAAGGTATTTCTTGTTTCGTCAACAATTACTCCCTTTTTACCGATAAGTTGTTTGTTGGTACATTGAATTACTTCAACGCTTAACCCTATTAACTCATGTCTGAGAATATCTTTCGAAATTTTCATGGGTGTCCCTACCCAAATAAAGGCTTGAGGGTGTACATTTACGTATCCACTACCTTTTCAATAGTATTTAATGTATTAATGTATCTATTACATTTTAAATAATAATGTATTATGTTAGTATGGTAATATAGTATATAAACTTAATTACGTCATTACATTGCATTATTATCTTACGTCAATCATATTTTTTGAGAAGCCCATACCTATGAGAATGTCTTCAGCTTTTTTCCTATGATCGCCTTGCAATTCAATACTATCTTTCTTAACAGTTCCACCGCAAGCACAGATATCTTTCAATTTTTTCGCAAGGTCTTTAACGTCTATAAGGTCTGCGTCGAAGCCCTCAACAACAGTCATTAATTTACCAAACCTACGTTTGGTAATGTAAACTTTTATTTTTTGTTCTTCTTTAGCTATTTCCTCACAAACACATAAATCTTTAGGTAAACCACATATTGGACAAATCTCCGGCATTAATGCACCTCTCGTTTTGATACAACGTTCTGTATTTTTTACATTTATAATATATTAGTTTATAGTATTTTATAGTATTTTATATTAATTTTATGCTATATTTATAGCTATTAATTTATATTATTTAAAGTTAATGTCGATTTTTTATAAATTTTAAATATTTTTAGAAATATTATTACAAATAATACGTACATTATACTTAAATTATCAAATTAAGCATTTTGTGCTTCTTTTTCTTTGATGATTGTCAATACTCTTGCAATTGTTCTTTTGAGTTCCTTGATTTTACCAGGGTTTGAAGGTGAACCGCCTGTTGCTTTATTAACGCCTTCTTTCATTAACTCTTTTTTCATTTCAACAATTTTTTCTTGCATTTCTTCGAGTGACAATTCCCTGATTTCATTTGCTTTTAAGATTGCCATCTTACCACCTTTTTATGTATTTGGTGTTTATCGAATTATTGTTCTTCAGTTGCTTCAACTACTTCAGCTACTTCAACTACTTCTGACACTTCTTTAATTTCTCCGGAAGTGATTACGATTTCGTCAGGTAATGATACATCAGGTAACATAATTTTAACTGTAACCCCAACAACACCCAATTTTAATTTTGCGAGTTGGTGTGATTTCATAACTAATTCTTCTGATGGTTCACCACAGTGTTTCATGTATCCGTCCATGAACTTTTCAGTTCTTGACCTTTCACCGGATAATTTACCGGAAACGATAATGGATACACCTTTTGCACCAGCGTTCATAACTCTTCTTACTGCTGAGTGTGCTGTTTTTCTGAAGTGCATACCTTTTTCGAGTGAAGCTGCAATTTTATGACCTACTACTGCAGGGTCTAAATCAGCGTTTTCAATCTGTTTAACTTCTATTTGTGGGTTTTCGATTTTGTAAACTGTTCTTAAGGTTTCAGTTAATTCTTTAACCATTTTACCTTTTCTACCAATTACAAATCCAGGTTTTTCAGCAAATACTGTAATTCTTGTACCTATTGGTGTCTTTTTAACATCAATGTGGCTGTATCCAGCTTTTACTAACTTTTTACAAAAATATTCATTAATTAATGCTTCTGAAACATTATTTGTAACGAATGTTCTTTCAATCATTGTTTCACCAATATTCAACGATTCACCATTAGTTCTTAACTTTTGTTCTATCGTTTAGATTAATCAAACTAAACTAAGGTAATCATTTTTTATTATATACGCAATTAGTAGAATTCTTCTAATATAACTTGTACGTGTACTGTTTCTTGGTATTTAGGTGAAGCCCTACCAAATGCTCTTGGCATGTATCTTTTGATTGTGAATCCTTTGTTTGATGAGATATGTTTAATTCTCAACTTTTCTGTGTTCATGCCTTTGTATTCTGCGTTTTTCTTAGCATTTTCAAGAACGTGAAGGATTTCTCCCGCAGCTTTTTGTGGGAATCTACCAGCGTGCCATTTTAAGTCCCCTTTTCTGTGAGGAACATCTTTGTCATGTCTTTTGAACGGTACAGCTTGTTCTAACTTAATAACTCTGTTTAAGTAAGCCATTGCTTTATCTAATTTCATACCGTTTATTTCTCTACAAATCTCAATTGTGTGTTTTCTTGAAATTTTTAAAGTTCTTCCCATAGCTCTTGCTGTTTTGCTTGGGTCAGTTTCAACTTTATAGTTCAATTTAACCATCATATACACCTCAATAGGTTAAAGCTTCATATTGTATATGAGTTTAACAGTGTTGATGCAGTTGACTTTCACATTTCCAACAGTGTTTTTTAATACAAAATTGGGTTTTGCGTGCTTGCCTACTACCATAATAGGTTTTTCATTTTGCCTAATATTAACAGTATATCCATTTTCTGAAATATACTCTATAGCCGTTTTTAATTGCTTATACTGATTTATATAGTTTTTCATACCGCCCATATTAAACATCCCACTTCTAAATTTTGAAATATTTTTGCATAAATTTTTTATAAATATACATTTGCTTTTAAAAGCATATTATTTTAAAATATAGTTAAATGTTAGTTTTTTAAGCTGTAATTATTAATATAACCAATTAAGCAAGTTAAATAACCATTTATAACCATTTGGCAGATAATTCAAGTTTGCAAATTTATTTAATTAACATAATTTCATAATTGATTAATAATTCAATAAATAACAATAAAAGTAAAATACAATCTATCAAATTGACTATTAATTAATCCAATATTAGGAATAACTAATTATTATCACATAATACCAATTAATAATTGTTAATTAGTACTTAACGTTAGTTTCATGTATTTAAATTTATATACTTTATTTAATTTATTTAATCTATTTACGAATTTTAATACCATAATAAATAATTGTTAATTAAATTAATGAAAGTTCTACAACTTCTGCACTTTCTACATCTTCTAAATCATTCATTGCTTGTTCGATAGGGTCCATTCCACCCTCTCTTTCTTCCATTTCAACCATAACGTAAATTGTGTACAATCCGAATGCTAAAGGTTCGTCAGATACACCCCTACATTTAGCGTCATTTTCTTCAACAACTTTTGTTAACTTTTCTTTTAAAGCTTCTTTTTCTACTTCTGGGCTTACAGGCATTACTTTTACTTTTGCAATTACATCAGCCATGTTATCACCGATTAAATCGTTTTATTGATATAGATAGGATATAGACTATATGATATATTATGTAAAATATACTATATTAACTATATATTTGATTTAATGTAGGGAAGTATTCCTTAGATTTAGAATATTTGACCAAATCAATATTAAAATCATACGATTAGTAGTTCGATTATGGTCCTTCGTATCCACATACAGGACATTTGTATTGGTTACTTAATTTTCTACATTTTTCGCATCTAACGATTTCTACTTTTCCACAGTTAGGACATAAAAATCTTGTAGCGTTTTCTCTTGGTGCAATTTCTGCATTACATGTAGTACATTTAGCTTTCATTGTTTCACCACTTTTATTTATTTAAGCTATGATATTCGGATAAATATAAGGGTTAAATTTACCCATATGTTTCCTATTTTAATAGGCGTATATCCTATATAAAATATAGCTTTATAAAAGTTTTTATGAAATTGAATAATATAAATTTAGACTTATTGTTTAATTATATTTAAAGTTATATATCTCAAAGAATTTTGAGTATAAACTAAATATGATTACTATAAATTATTATATAAACCTATGTAAATCAAATATGAAAAATAGAAAATACATACCAGTTTAATAATTTATTTAATTAATATTTTAATAGATTAATATTTATTTTAAGAATATACTATTTATTTTAATATTTTTGTATACCTATCGATTTTATTTTCCAAAATATTGATTATCCTTTCTGGAAAATTACCATTTACCACATAACATTCAAAATTACTTGAACATATGAATTCTGGCAAATATTTGTCAATCGAGGTAAAACCTTTAATCGATTTGGCATTTATGGTATTTAATAGTTTTCCTTCTGGGTATTTATTATATATGCCATCAACATCTGTTGCAATGATTAACTTCCCACATTTTAGTAATTTTGCAAGATAACCCGCAAAACTGTCTGAAGTCACATCCCAAGAACGAGGCAACTCATCAGTTGATAATATCAAATTAGAAGGTAGAAAAATTAATAAATCATCATTTTTAAACATATTTTTTACATCGTAGACGTTATTAGCGGTTTTTATATTTGAAATATCGCCCATATACATTCCGGTTAAATCCGTGCATAAAGTAGCTAATTTATGAGCTCCGTCATTAGACAGGTTTGTTTTATCATAAATTTCCCTTACATTGTTTGCAAAGTTTCCCCCGCCCGGGATTATGAGTAATTTTATTTTTTTTGAATTAGATATGTTTAAAGAATTATTTATTTGATTTAACTCTTCTTTTAAAGTATTCAAAAGATTTTCACAGTTTAATGTTAAACTACCGCCAATTTTTAAAATAACAATATCGTATTTTAATTTTAATTTTAATTGCTTTTCGTCAACTTCCATAAAATCCCCTAAAATATGTCGTATAATATAAAATATTGTAATAACATAATAAAAGTCATATAATAAAATTAAAAAATAAATTTATTTAAATTAATTTTTATCCTCTTTTATCATCATAGTAAGATATATCTTACCCATATTTAATAAATCCACGATATCAACGTTTTCATTTGGTTGGTGAGCTGTTTCATTGCCCATACCCCATACAACAGCTTCATATCCTTTAACTCTTATAGGTGCTGCTACAGTACCACCACCCATTCCGCATAATTCTGGTTCTATATTCAATATTTTATCAATAGAATCACATATTTCTACAACAGATTTTGAATTTTCAGATAATTTTCCAGATTTTTCTAAATTTTCTACATTATAAGTAATTTCAATATTATCAGATAAATCTTCACAATAATATTTCAAATTAATAGGCAATTCTCTTTTAAATTTCATAATTGTATTGTCTATTGTTTTTAAAACATCATCTACATTATAATCGGGTAAAACTCTGCAATCGAAATACATTTCAACATTCCCTGGGATAGTATTTGCATTTTCTACGGAATTTTTAACGATTGTTGGTTCAAAACTTGAATAAGGGAATGTAAATATATCATCTTTTGCGTTATATGTATTATATAGAGTTTTATAGAGCATATCGCCGAATAAAAATGACAGCATACCTGCATTTATTCCTTTATGTGGCGTACTACCGTGGCATTGGAAACCAGTGATTGTAAATTTAATCCACATTATTTGTTTTTCAGCAATTTCTACAAGATTTCCATGACCCACTCCAAAATCTGGAACTATTATGACGTCTCCTTTTTTAAATATCTCATCTTCGTATTTTAAAAGATGTCTAATACCATAAGTACTACCGTTTTCTTCGTCAGCTACAAAAATTAGTTTTAAATTATACTTTAAATCATCTGCAGTGATTGATTTTTGCTTTAATTCGTCTAACAATAATTTTAAAATTAAAAAAGATGAAACTATACCTTTTCCGTTGTCTTCACTACCCCTACCATAAATTTTACCGTTTTTTATAACTGGTTCGTACGGTTCTGTGTCCCATAGAGCAATATCGCCCTCTGGTACAATATCCATATGTGAAATTATAGTTAAACTGTTTTCTTTGTTTAAATCCAAATCTACAACGATGTTTGGTCGTATTATGTTGTCATTGTCAGTTGTGTTATATTCTTTTATTTTTAAATCAACGTTGTATTTTTCCACGTATTCATTTAATTTTTTTAATATATACTGTGCTTCTTCAAATTCCCCTTTTCCACCAAAACCCGGATTTACAGAATTTATTCTTATTAAATTTGAAGCAATGTTTATTGTTTCAGTTTCCAATTCTTTTTTATATAAATTTTCGTCTTGTTTTTTCAGTAAGTTCAATAATTTTGGAGAATTAGAAATATTATATTTATTATTAGTTTTAAGTTGATTTTTAAGTTTATTTTGCATAATATTCCTCATAGATGGTGATTATTATTCTTATTATTCTTATTATTCTTATTATTCTTATTAGTATTAAATTATAATTATTTTAATATTTTAACATTTATATTATTTTTTTAGTTTGGTGTAAATTTTAAGATAAAAACAATTATATATTATTTATATGTATAATATTAATTCCTACTAAATTTAGTTGGGGGCATAAAATAGATATAATAGATATAATTCGGTGAAATTATGGTTAAAAATAGTATTAAAGCTCTTTTCTTAGTTGCTTTAGTTGCGGTTGTTGTTTCCTTCGCAGGATGTACTGATAACGGCAATGCAAACAGCAATGTGGAAGAGCCATATGTTTTAACAGTTGGTTCGAGTGTGGATTTCAGACCTTTTGAATATATGGATGAAAACGGTAAACCAACAGGATTTGATATGGATATAATCCACGAAATCGGCAGAAGACTTGATATGGAAATTGAAATAATCGATTCACAGTTTGGCGGTCTTATACCTGCGTTGAATACTAAAAAATTTGATTGTGTTATCTCAGCTATGACAATTACAGAAAACAGGTCAAAAGAAGTTAAATTCTCAGAACCTTACTTCGAAGCTGGTCAAATTTTGTCAGTTAACAAAGATAATAACGAAATTACAACTTTAGAAGACTTGTCTGACAAAAAAGTTGGTGTACAAATTGCTACAACTGGAGACCTTATTGCTTCAGAAAATGCTTCAAAATACAACTATGAAGTTAAACAATACAACAAAATTGGCGATGCTTTCATGGACATGAAAAACGGTAAAATTGACGCTGTTCTTGTTGATAACGTTGTTGCTACAGAATACTTCCAAGAAAACCCTGGTTTATATAAATTAACCGGCGATTTAATGACTTCAGAATCTTATGGTATTGCTACAAGATTAGACGATACAGAATTATCTGAAAAAATCGATAAAGCGTTAGCGGATATGAAAGCTGACGGTACATACGATGAAATATACAATAAATGGTTTGGAGATAATTAAATAGGTTAAACCACCATTAAATTACTTCAAATTTCTCTTAATTTATTTTTAATTTTTAATTTTTAATTTTTAGTTATTTATAACCATATTCTTGATATTTTAAAATATATAATATGTTTAAAAATACTTTTAAAAAATAGTTAGATATCAAAATATATGAATATACGGGTAGTATGGATAATTTTTTATCAAAGAAAAGTCTAATTATTAATATATTTATTTACCCCATACAATAAGACTAAAATCCATAACAAATACAATAAGATTAGATGTGATATTATCAAAAATAACAGTAATAAAAATGGCATAGGTACATTAAAAAGTATTTTAATTATACTAATTAGTTCCATACTAATTGTTACATGCGTTTCTACCTCGGGCTGTCTTGAAGAAGATAACGAAAACATCGATGGAATTAAAGCATTTAATGACTTTAAAAATCAAATTCCCCATGAAAAAGTAGGAGTATTAATTCCAGAAATTGCAGAAGAACAGATTGCAAAAGATACTGAAAATGAAGTGTATGGCACTAAAAAAATGACTGGTGAAAGGGGCACTGTGTACTATATGAGCACAATAGAAACCAGCGATATTAGCTTAATAGTAAATTTTATGGACCAACAATCTACACACAACTATATAGTTTATGTTAATAAATTAGGCTCGAGATATATTGTAAATTACTATTCAGTATTTGGCAAAGGCTCACAATTAACATCAGAAGATAAAGATGCTTATGATGAAATGGCAAGTATGCTTTCTATGATATTGCCTTCAAAAATAACATTGGTAATGCGCTCTGGAAAATATATAAGAGACCAGGAAATATACGAATCAATGGTTACTTCGATTTAAAAAGTATATACAAATTTAAAAAATAGATAATGTATTAAAATACTACAATACTAACTATGAAAAGTATGCTAAATATGATAAATATAAATATTATGAATATATAAATAATAATAATTAAAAATTATAAATAAATTTTATAATTAGAATTAGGTGGAATCTTGGCTAGGGATAAAAACGATGAAGGGTTAAGCACAAGTGCTGGTTTAGTAAGATATATGGATACAGATATCTCTAAAATTAAAGTAGAACCTGAAAAAGTGCTTGGAATTACTTTTGCAATAATTGTTGCAGAAGCTTTATTAAACTACGGATTTTTAATTTAATTAGAAAATAATTATTTTTATTTTATTATTTTATTATATTATTTTATTATTTTATTTTATTTTATTTTTATAGTGATTTTTCGATTTTTATTTTTTTTAGATAACATAATAAATTTAAAAGAAAAGAAAAAATAACTTTTAATTATGTGATAAAATTTTTCCAAAGAAATTTTTAGTTCTGTCGTGTTTTGGATTTGTAAATATCTCAGAGGGCGCCCCTTCTTCGATTATATTGCCTTCGTCCATAAAAACTATCCTATCTCCGACTTCTTTTGCAAAACCCATTTCGTGAGTCACTACAACCATTGTCATACCTTCGTATGCAAGTTGTTTCATTACATCTAAAACTTCGTTAACTAATTCAGGGTCTAATGCGGAAGTAGGTTCATCAAACAACATTGCATCTGGTTTCATTGCCAAAGCACGTGCAATTGCAACCCTTTGTTGTTGACCTCCTGAAAGTTGTATGGGATAAGCATCATCCTTGTCTTCGAGCCCTACTTTTTTAAGTAATTCTCTTGCAAGTCTTTCTGCATCTTCTTTTGATTTTTTTAGCACTTTAATTGGTGCAAAAGTAATGTTTTCCATTACTGTAAGATGAGGAAATAAGTTAAACTGTTGGAATACCATTCCGATTTTTTGGCGAATTTTATTAATATCTGCTTTTTTATCACAAATATCTTGATTTTCAAATATTACTTTTCCATCAGTTATTACTTCAAGACCGTTGATACATCGTAATAAGGTTGATTTACCACTACCACTCGGCCCTAAAATCACAACCACTTCCCCCTTATGTACTTTTAAATCTACTCCTTTTAAAACGTGATTTTCACCAAATTTCTTATGAATATTAACCATTTCTATCAATTTTCCACCTTTTCTCAATATATAAGACTAATCTACTTAATGGTATCGTCATTAATAAATAAAATAATGCTACACCCAATAATGGGGTCCAAGCGTTATATGTCGACCCTCTGACTTGATCACCGACTCTTAAAAGTTCCACAATAGCAATCACGGATAATAAAGAGGAATCTTTTAAAAGTATGATAAATTCATTACCTAATGCAGGTAAAACATTTCTAAATGCTTGAGGGAGAATAATGTGTCTCATAGCTTGGAAGTAATTCATTCCCAAACTTCTTGCAGCTTCCATTTGCCCGTGATGAACTGATAAAATACCTGCTTTTATAATTTCACCAATATAAGCACCACTGTTTAAACCGAGTGCTAAAACCCCGGCTAAGAATGCATCGAGATTGATACCTAAATCAGGTAAACCGAAGTATATTATCATAATTTGTACAAGCATCGGCGTACCCCGTATTAATTCTATATATACCGAGGAAAAGCTACGATATATAAAATTGGAAGATATTCTACCAACCCCTACGAATACGCCTAAGACTATGCCCAGTATAATGGAAAATACTGTTATTTTTAAGGTCATTAAAGCGCCTTCAAATAATCGGGGAACAATAGAAATAAATAAATTAACATCAAAACCTGACATATTTTCACCAAATAAAACTAAAAATCCATACAATAAATCCGATAATTGAATAAATCGATTAACATAATCCAAATTTGAGTAGATAATTTAATTAGATTAAAATTTAATGTAAATATATTATTTAAATATTATCTATATGGCCTCAGTATTTTTTTATATTTGCGTATCTAATTATACCGTTTAAAGATAAAATAACTTGTTTGAAAATATCAAAAAATATATATATTAATTAAACCATCATTAGTTGAATTATATTATATAATAACAGAAATATGCTCATATCTAAAATCAATAAAAAAGCATATAAACCAATAATATTAAAAATAAATTGTAAACTAAAATAATAAAGTCATCTATAAAATTATCGACTTTTATTTATGAAATGAATTAATTAAACCTTGTATTATGTGTATAATAATATGTGCAATAATATGTATAATTTTAAGTTATTACGATTTAAATTATTTCAATGAATAAATCGTAATTTGTTTTCATTTTAGATTATGATAATTTGTATATTAAACTATAGAGGGAAATTATGGTTGAATTTTGCCCAAAATGTAATAATATAATGTTACCTAAAGAAGGTATCTTAAAATGCGTAGTATGTGGATTTGAAAGTAGCTTAGAAAATAATAAAGATAAATATGAATTATCTGAAAAAATAGAAAGTAAATCACAAGATGTTACAGTAATTGAAAACGTAAATACATTACCATCCATTAGGATTGAATGTCCAAGCTGTGGAAATATGGAAGCATACTGGTGGTTACAACAAACAAGATGTGCAGATGAACCGGAAACAAGATTTTATAAATGTAAAAAATGCTCACATACTTGGAGAGAATACGATTAATTAAATTAAAATATTATATTACTATTATAAAATGTCCAAATTTTTATTTTTTTAATATCAGAAATAATTTCATAATTTATAATAAACTTTTTTTACAATACATTATATATTTAATTATTATCCATTGAATTTTACCATTGAATTCAATTTCACATTAAAATACACCATATTTTAACATAGCATATGTAATTCGTATCATATTTTTATATCATATTTCTTAAAAAATTAGCACGGTGAAAAAATGTCAAACGGTTCGATTAAGGAAAGTTTTTACAAAAAACCGATTGAAATAAACGACCCTAACATACGTATTGGTATTATATCAGATACTCATATACCCGATAGACATACTTGCAGAGAGATAGATGATATAAATGAGTGCATAAAAGAACAGTTTTCAGAATATGTGGAAAATGAACTTAAAAAAGTAGATTTAATAATCCATTGTGGAGATTTAACCTCAAAAGAAGTAATTGAAAAGTTAAATGAGTTAAAAAGCACAAAATATAAATTAATCCTTGTAAAAGGTAATATCGATAGGTACGACCCTATATTATCAAAAATAGATTTACCTCAAGAATATGAGTTTATTGTAAATGGGCTTAAAATTGGAGTAATTCACGGTAATACTATAGAACCACGTGGTGATAAGTTAAAACTGAAATATATGGCACTCGAAAAAGGTTGGGACGTTTTAATTTCGGGTCATACCCATATACCGATGATTGAAAGTGTGGAAGGTTTTGATAAAACCATTATGTTATTAAACCCTGGTAGTTTCACTTGTCCAAGAATACCATTAAAAACATTTATAATATTAGATTTTGAGAATAATAAATTAAATAAAATAGAATTAAAAGAAGTATTGTAGATTTAGGATATATTTAAGATATATTTATTAGATATTTATTATATAGTTATTATATATTTATAATATTATATTATTAAAATTATTTAATAGAATATTTTTTAAATTATTTGTTCAATGTAGTCAATTTTTTTAATTTAACTAACATATCGTCCCTTTTATCGTCTACAATTTTTTTATATGAAGATAAAGCACCTGTTGGACATACATCCACACAAATTTCTGAATCAAATTCCATACAATCATTACATTTTGTAGCAATTCCTGTAGCACCGTCTATTCTTATAGCCCCGATAGGACACACTTCCGTACATAAAGAACAGCCGATACATTTATCATTATCGAGAATTACCCTATCCCCTACTTTTTTAAGTGCATTTTCCGGGCATACTTGAATACACGGAGCACTTTCACAGTGCATACACCTAATAGGAATGCCTTCAACGATAAATATTGCGTTATGAGGGCAGGAACGTTCACATCTTCCGCAATCCACACATAACTCGATGTTGGGCATTATTTTCATAACATCACCACTTTAAGATATAATTATTTAGTAAAACTAATAATCCAAAATATAACTTACGGATTATTTACTCTTGAAGAAGAAGTTATTAAAGACATTAAACTTTTATTTTTAGATTTACCTGCTTTTGAACCTGGCTTTGTGATACTTGCTAAATTTGGTAAATTTTTGAGTTTTTTGGATAATACGATATCTTCAACATCTACTACTTCTAAGCATCTTTTAGAACATGCTTTTATACAAGCACATTCGTCATTTTCTTCAATACATAAATCACATTTGTGAGCGGTTTTTTCATTTATGAAAATTGCACCAAATGGACAAGCTAATGCACATAATCCACAGCCGATACATAATTCCTCGTTTAAGTGAACTACGCCGTTGTTAACGTCTATTGCATTTACAGGACATATTTCGCCACAAGGAGCTGAAGCACAGTGTTGGCACACTACTGGGAAGTATTCACCTTGATAATCGAGTATACTTATCCTACTTACCCCGTGAACCTCTGAACATGCTTTCATGCAATCTCCACAATTATCACAAGATTTACTATCCAACATGACAATTTTTTTCATAATAAATACACCTTTGAATAAAAATTTAATTAATAGTACTGAATAGAATTTAAAATTTAATTAAATTTAAATTCCCATCTCTTGACATTTGTGGTCGATTAATTGTTGCATTTCTTCAACGTCTTCTTCGGTTAAATGCCTGTATCTTTTTTGAGTTTTTAAGTACTCTTCAATTGAAATTCTTTTTGAAGGTTTGTATGTTACCCTATACTCACCATTTTCAATTTCGTAAAGTGGCCAAATTCCTGCTTTAACTGCCAATCTACCTAATTCAACTGTTTTAGATGCTGGATAACCCCAACCTGTTGTACAAGGCTGTAAAATTTGAATAAATGCTGGCCCATCAATTTCACAAGCTTTTTTAACTTTGTTCATAAAGTCTTCTGGGTAGCTAATCGAAGCTGTAGCCACATAGGGAATACCGTGAGCTGCCATAATCATAGGCATATTCTTCTTAGGTCTATTTTCTCCCCTAATTACACTACCTGCTGGTGATGTAGTTGTTGAAGCCATAAATGGAGTTGAACCACTTCTTTGAACCCCTGTATTCATATATGCTTCGTTATCGTACATAATATATACCATATCGTGTCCTCTTTCCATTGCACCACTTAATGCTTGGAAACCGATATCTGCTGTACCACCATCACCGCCGAAAGCGATTACATTTACTTTTTCGCCTTCGTAAAGTCCTCTTTTTCTTTTTAAGGATTTAACTGCTGCTTCGATACCACTTGCAACTGCTGCTGCGTTTTCAAATGCAACGTGCATCCAAGGCACTCTCCAAGCTGTTTCTGGGTATGGAGTTGTCATAACTTCGAGACATCCGGTAGCGTTTGCTACGATGGTGTTTTTACCTGCTGCTTTTAAAGCTAATCTTGCAACAATTGCTGCTCCACAACCTGCACAACCTCTGTGTCCGGGAGCAAATAATTCTTCTCTTGGGAATTGTCTTGCCATCTTACCACCGATAAAATTATTAAAATTTTAAGGTTTAATTATTCGTTATAAGTTATTTTGATATTCTATTAAATTAAGTGTCAAATTAGTTATTAAATTATTAAATTATTAAATTAAATTAAATTATTATTTTATTAAATTATTCTTTTAAGCCAATCCACTTTGTTTCAGTGTCTTTTGCTTCTTTTTCCACGTGTTCTATGATTTCCTTTATATGTGCCTTTTTTATGTCTCTTCCACCAAGTCCTACTATGTAGTTAGCGGTTTTAGCTTCTAAGAATGGAGCAACATCGGTAAATAAAGCACCCTTGTTTAAACCTAAGCTTATGTCTTTATCCAAGATTGCGATGTTTTTAGTACCTTTTAAAGCTTCTTTGATTTGTTCTGTAGGTAAAGGTCTGTAGCTGATGATTTTTAATAAACCGTATTCCTTACCTTCAGCTTTCAACTCATCAATTACATCTTTGATGGTTCCACATAATGAACCCATTGTAATCAAAACAGTTTCAGCTTTTTCAGTGTTGTAAGTCTCGATTAAACCATTTCCGTAAGCTCTACCGAATTTTTCAGCGAATTTGTCGTGAACTTCTTCTATAACTTTTAAAGCATTGTCTTGAGCTTGTTGTACATCATATCTTGTTTCCATATACCATTCTGGGTCGCCCAACGCACCTTGTGTCATTGGTTTTTCAGGTCTTAAGTATGCGTGTTTAGGTTCGTATTGACCAACAAAGTTTAAAACTTTTTCTTTTTCAGGTATTTCCACAGGTTCTACGGT
The DNA here is from genome assembly GCF_024807655.1 of Methanococcus voltae. Lineage (NCBI taxonomy): Archaea > Methanobacteriati > Methanobacteriota > Methanococci > Methanococcales > Methanococcaceae > Methanococcus > Methanococcus voltae. The sequence goes on from NZ_JANUCR010000001.1 coordinate 228,913, forward strand.
GTGTGTTAAAATAAAACCGTCTAAGTTTACCATTATAGGCAATAAAACATTTTCGTTTTCTGCGATTTTAAATGCCTGAATAATTAAATCCAAAGTTTCTTGGTTGTTTTCAGCATATAATTGAATCCATCCAGTATCTCTTTGTGAAATGCTGTCTTGCTGGTCGTTCCAGATATTAATAGGTGCTGATAAAGCTCTGTTTGCGTTCATCATTACAATAGGCATTCTCATACCTGCTGCTGCGAATAATATCTCGTGCATTAACGCTAAACCTTGTGATGATGTTGCAGTGAATGTCCTTGCACCGGTTGCACTTGCACCGACACACGCACTTATTGCTGAGTGTTCGCTTTCTACTTTAATATATTCCGCATTCAATTCCCCATTAGCTACAAAGTCCGCTAATTTCTCTACAGATGTTGTCTGTGGGGTGATAGGATAAGCGGCTATAACATCAACGTCTGCCAATTTAGCAGCCTCTGCAGCTGCCGAAGTGCCGGTTATAACTTTAACATTTTGCATGGTTATCCTCCCAATAATTTTTTGGAAATTACGATTTTGATAATTTTATATTTGAATTCTTTAAAGTTTTGATAAATAGTATATTTTTATATTTTTATATTTTGATATTTTCGTTTAATGATTAATTTTAATCATTTATTTTTCTTCTCTTATTCCAGTAATTGCTTTCACAGGACATTCTTCTTCACAGATTAAGCAACCTTTACAGTAATCGTAATCAATTTTGAAATCTCCGTTTTCATCAGGTTGTATACATCCTTCAGGGCAGAATATATAACAATTTTCACATTTGATACATTTATCGTTGTCGAGGATAGGTTTGAAAACTCTCCAACTACCAGTTTTGTTATTAATTGAGTTTCCAGGTTCATATATAATAGTACCTTTATTAACCATAAGTCCACCTGTTTTCTTAATTTAATTAAATATATTCCTACTTTTTACTACTTTTTACTACTTTTAATCCAGTATTTTAATTTTGAACACTGTTATAAGCTTTTTCAGCTGCTGCTGCGTTCTTTTCTCCTAATTTACCAGGAAATGTTTCTTTAATAGCTTTTTTTAATGATTCGAGACTAACTTGATTAGTTAAACCTGCAAAAGCCCCCACCATTGTGGTATTAACAATTGGTACTCCTAAAACGTCTAAGGAAATTCCTGTTGCATCAATTGTTTTAACGTCATAACCATTTAAATCGATATCTTTTAATGTGTTTATTAAAATTAACCCGCCTTTCTGCAAACCGCTTGTAACGTCGATAGTATCCAATAATGTAGGGTCTTGGACAATTACAAAGTTCGGTGCGTATATTTGAGTTCTTAACCTTATTTTTTCATCGTTTATTCTTGTAAATGCCATTACCGGAGCACCCCTTCTTTCTACTCCAAAAAATGGGAATGCTTGACAGAATTTACCGTCGTAAAATGAAGCTTTGGCAAGAATTTGAGCAGCAGTCACTGCACCTTGTCCACCTCTTCCGTGAAACCTTACTTCAATCATTTGTCCACCTCAAAACGGTTACTTTTATATATTACGTTAAATTCACACGTTAATACATTATAAATAATATAGTAATTTTGATTTTTGATTTTTGATTATTGGTTAGTTGAAATTTTTAATTTTTAATTTTTAATGTATATTCAATAATTTGTAATGAATATGTTCTCAAATATTAATTTGTAAAATGTAATAAATAAACTGTAAGATATTAGAATTATAATGATTAATCATTATAATTATATAATATATAAACATTTTTGTTATAAGGCAAATGCCGTATATAATGTCGATAGAATTATTATAAAAATTAACTAAATTTATCCAAATATTAAAAATAAATTCATAAAATGTAAACTTTTTTAAAAAAATAATAAATATAGGAATATATCTAATACATATAACTCAGATAAATAACGTATTATAAAAATTAATAACATAGAATTATGGTTAAATAAAATAATATTAATGAATAGTAGTACTAATAATAATTATTATAATAATTATACTAATAATTATACTAATAATTATACTAATTATAAATGTAATGAATAATGCTAATACGACATATTAAAGTAATATAATAAAAATTAGGGTGTAAACTTGAATATAAAAATCAACCCAGAATACGAAACACAAAAACAAGATGTATTGACATATGCAAAAATAGAAAATTATTATGATAGAACAGAAGAAGCCATTTCTATCATAAAAAAAGGATTACCATCTGAAAAAAGCTTGCTTCACGATATAGCCATAGATTTCATGACTATGATTGAATGTTATTTTTCAGATGCAAAAACATTTATACAAAAAGGAGACTATATAAACGCATTTGCTTCGTTAAATTATGCTTATGGTTGGATAGATGCAGGTGCAAGACTTGGCATTTTCAATGTAGGCGACGACGATGTGAGATTTACATTAGCAAAATAGTAAATAGTGAGAACAGTGAGATTGGTGAAAAAATGACAAATTATCACGTAAAATTACAAGCAGCATATGTTGCAAAGAATGTAGAAGATGCAGAAGATGCAATAGGAATTGCAATTTCCCAGATAGGTAAATCTTTGAATAAGGGAAAATTGGACTACGTAGACATTGAGTTAGGATTAACTTTATGTCCAGAATGTAGCGAACCAGTTGATTGCGTGTTAGTGGTTGCGAGAACTGCAATTGTAGGTATCATCCTATCAATGAGAGTATTTAACGCAGAAAGTCCGGAACATGCCCTTAGAATCGCAAAAGCTTCAATTGGTAAAGCTTTAAAAGATATACCACTCGAAGAAATCGATGTTGTAGATTTTTAAGGTAATAAACTAAAATAAAATGTTATTATTAAATTATACGAATATATTATTATATATTTGTATAAAAATATTTTTCATTCTTTTTTTGAATAATCAATTATAATTTAAACTAATAAAATAATAAAAAAAGTTAAAAAATTTTATTTAAAATAATTAGAATCTGTTTTATATTTAGAATCTATTTTCAAATTCAATCATTGTATTTAATACTTTTTCGTCGCTTAAAGGAGCTCCTTGTAATTGTAAACCGACAGGTATGCCGTTAATATCTCCACATCTTACAACTCCTGCACACATACCACATAGGTTAGTAGGAACTGTTAAAACATCGTAAGCATACATATCCATTGTTGAAATCTCTTCCCCTAATTTGTGTGGCAATTTAGGAACTGTTGAACCTGCAATAATATCTACTTTGTCAAAAAACTTTATCATTTCCGCTTTCATTGTTCTTCTTGCTTGTAATGCTTTTTTATAGTACTTTCCGCTGAATTCCTGTTCACTGATTGTTTTACCGATTAAAATTCTTCTGAGAACTTCTTCGCCACAAGCTTCTTCTATTGGGTATCCGTATCTTCTACCATCATATTTTCTTGTAGCGGAGAAGAATTCAACGTAATTTATTAAATAGTAAGTAGGCAATGCGATATCTGTATAATTATAGTTTAATTCTACAATTTCACAACCAACATCTTCCAAAGCTTGAATACCTTTCTCGATGTTATTTCTAATTTTTTCATCAGTGATGTCCATAAATTCTTTAACTACCCCTACTTTGTAGTTTTTAACTTCTTCTGTGTTTTTATTGAATTTAGGAGTACTTAATGAAGTAGTTTCGGAAATATCTTTCCCTTTAATTGCATTTGTTAATAATAAAGCATCTTCTGCGGTTTTTGTCAAAGGTCCAATTTGGTCAAGACTCATTGATAAATCGCATAAACCTTGCCTACTTACAACACCGTATGATGGTTTAAATCCAACTACGCCACAATGACTTGCAGGGTTTCTAATACTACCCCCCGTATCACTACCTAATGTCATATCACACAAGTCTCCAGCTACTGCGGAAGCGCTACCGCTACTTGAACCACCTGGTATTCTGTCCAAAGCTGCTGCATTTTTTGTTGGACCATAGTAGGATGTTTCACCACTGCTACCACTTGCAAACTCGTCCATATTTGTCATACCAATAATTAAAGCACCTTGAGACTTTAATTTTTTAATAACGGTTGCATCGTAGGTTCCAATATAATTACTCAATGTTTTTGATGCGCAAGAAATGGTATATCCTTCAACGTTTATGTTAGATTTAATACCAATTATTTTTCCATATAATGGTTTATTCTTTAAAGCATCGTTTTTTTCTAAGTCTTGTGCTTCTTTTAAAACTCTTTCGGGTTTTACTTCTATAAAAGCGTTTAAATCAGATTTTTCTATTTTTTCGAGATATTCCTGAGCCCTATTGATAATCATTAAATCACCTTTTAATTAATACCACATATAATGTTATTTTAATGTTATTATAATATCATTCTTCTTTAGGGTATTTTAATTATAATATTGCGAGTCTATAATTTTAAATAAATAAGATATAATTATTATATTAAATTACTTAATTAAATAAAAACTTTGTGTAATTTTTTCATAAATTATAAAAATAAATCCAATATATTTCAATATAAATCCGAATTACAAGTTAAAAAAAGTTAAAAAATAATGGGTAATAAACTATATTTTTGATATACCATATATTTCGTATATTTTTTATAGTTTATAGCGTATAGTTTATAGATTATACTAATTTAGCATCAAAACTTATTCTTGAGTTGTTTCTGCTTTTTTAATTTTTTGGAAATCTTTTGTTTCAGATACTACAACTTTTAAGAGCAATAAAATACCAATTAAGTTAGGTATAGCCATTGCACCGTTTAAAGTATCTGCAATATCCCAAACAAGTTTTAAGTCAGCTGTTGAACCCCAAATAACAACCAATACAAAAATTATTCTGTATATATGTGCTATTTTTGAGCTACCGATTAAGTATTCCAAACATTTTTCACCGTAGTAAGTCCAACCTAAGATTGTGGTGTATGCAAAGAATGGTAATGCAATCATAACAATCCAACCACTGTTTGGTAATAATGAATCAAATGCTGCCATTGTAAGCTGTGCACCTTCTAAACCACTTGTTAAAAGACCTGATTTTAGTGTAGCAATTGTTAAAGCTAATCCCGTAATTGAACATATGATTATGGTGTCTATAAATGTACCAGTCATTGAAATTAAACCCTGTCTTCCAGGGTGGTCTGTTTTAGCCGCTGCCGCTGCAATCGGAGCACTACCTAAACCTGCCTCATTTGAAAATACACCTCTTGCAACCCCATATCTCATTACAGTACCAATTGCACCACCTGCAACTGCCGTACCTGTGAAAGCATCGTTTACAATATAAGATAAAGCTGGGAGTATATACTGTGCATTTAATATTAAAACAGCTGCACCAGTTAAGAAATAGAATACTGCCATAAATGGAACAATATATGAAGTAACTCTACCGATTGACTTAATACCGCCCATAGTAACTGCGGCAACTAAAACTGCTATCATTATACCGATATATAATGGTTCAATACCTAATGGTGATAATGCGGAAGCAATTGAGTTAACCTGCGCTACATTACCAATACCGAATGCTGCGAAAGCTCCAAAGAAAGCAAATAAAACAGCTAACCATTTAATACCTGCACCTTTCTCAATGTAGTACATTGGACCTCCTGCCATTTCGCCAGCATCGTCAGTAATTCTGTACTTAACAGCTAAAACTGCCTCAGCGTATTTTGTAGCCATACCAAATAACGCAGCAATCCACATCCAGAAAATAGCACCAGGACCACCAAGTGTAAATGCAGTAGCCACACCCACAATATTACCAGTACCGATTGTAGCTGATAAAGCTGTGGTTAAAGCCTGAAATGGAGAAATATCCCCTTCAACTTTTTTATCGGATTTTTTAAACATTAACTTAAAAGCGTAAGGTAATTGTATAAATTGATAACCTTTTAAAAGAATTGTAAGGATTACACCTGTACCTACCAACAAAGTAAGCATATAAGGTCCCCATACAATACTATTTAATTCGCCCATAAAAGACATAAAAACGTCTAACATAATACCACTTCACTCCAACATTAAAATATCGTTAGCAACAAAATCGCAAATTAAAATAAACTCATTAAAATCAGAAAATCAGAAAACATTTTAAAAATTTAAACAATTATTGCTATTGCTATTTTACTATTTAGCAACTTCAAAAATGAAATGAAATAAAAACTAATAAACTGAAATTCACGGATATGTTTAATATCTCCACAATATAATAAACAAATCTCGCAATATATTGTCAATCCCCCGATTTAACAATTAAAATTCAATTTATTAGTTCTATTACACATTTAGTATTGGCTAAATTAGAAAATACATTATAAATATAAATTATAAATTAAATTTTTATAACTTATTTTTATAACTTTATACTTATATAGTGTTTAAAAGTTTTTAAGTGTTTATAAGATTATCCTTTCTTAATAAACATATGCGGTTATTTACTAACTAGTTATAATTAATTATCGATTAGTATTTTTTTAATAATTAAACTTATTCCAACTCATTGTAAATTTAAATCACGATTAAATAACATATCAACAGTCTACGGATGATGACAATATGTACTATTTGTACTATTCAATATCTACAGTATTTAATCATTATAAATCTACTTTTCAAAATATATGATATATCCTTTATATACGTTATGATAAAACTAAAAAAATAAAAAAATAAAAAATCGGTTAAAATTTGGTTAATATAAGATTACTCGATGAAAAAAGCTTATTCATTTTTTTAAATAAATGTTGATAATTAAAACTTTAAAAAAAATAGTAATTATAAGATATATAATTATTAAAAATGATTATATTGAGTAATAAATCATATATTCGTGAATTAAAGCGATTTTACAATTTAGAGTTGGATTAAATTTTAAAATCTGATTATTTCATTTTTTGTGGAGTTTGTATATTTGTTATAATAGTACTCTAATTAACTATATGGAGAATTCAATGTTGGAGTGATTAGTTAACATTTCCTACTTTTGTGCCATATACATAAGTTGTAATAATATATATTACTATTGAAATTTTCTCTTAAAATCTTGAAAAAATATTAAATTTTTTAAAAATAATATGCTTATTTTTTAATTATGTCGCAATAATTATTAATAATATCTTAAAATTTTATGTTATAATAGAGCCCTATTTTTAGTGGATATCTAAAAATATAAAACTAAAAATAATATATGAAAATGAATTAAACTAACAAAATAGTAAATAAAATTGATTAAAATCTCATAAAATAAAAAGTGGCATCCTTGGGGTGGACAAAAGCACCAAATTCCATTTTACCTTAATCAATACTCAGCTCCGCTACCCTTTGAGCGTCGAAGTAAATTCTACCGTTGCTCCCTTCCGGACCTGGCGGGTTTCGAAATACAAAAAGGGTTTGACTCTTTCATAAGAAAGAGGGTCCCTTACCATCTTACCCCAAAGGACGAAACGTCTACATATTAATTAAGAATGAAATTTGGGAACTAATGCCGCCCCCAAGTTTTCGGCTTCCGCAAAGGCGATTTCGAATTACAGGAGACGCCTAACCTCCCAGCCTAGCCAATACTAAATAACTTCTTCTATCTTATATAGTTTACTATTTATTTAATATTTATAATAAAATTCGAATTGAGTATCTTTGAGGAAAATTTATTAAAAAAATAAGTTAAAACATATTAATTCGACAATTTAATAAGCTATTTAATAATCTAATTATTTTCAATAAGTAAAATTTATATAACTATTAAATCTTATTATTTATATAGCATTAATAATTATAAACATATACTCAAATTAATATTAACAGAATACTAAAAATTTAAATACAACCCCCAAATTTAAAAATAAGTACAAAAAGGAAATAACCGATATATTAAATTTTAAATAACGACTAAATAATGTATATAATATGTCATATGGGCATGGCATTAAAAAATACAAATAAATATATTCTAATATTGAATATAAGATATAATAAATAGAATAATTAAAAAAATATGTGTATATATCAAATTACATATAAAAAATAATATATAATATGAAAATTTATAGATATTATCTATATTTTATTATAATCTATCGATTTTATTTGAGATTTGCCTTTGGAGGATTACTATGAGACTTGTTAAAGATGCACTTTCTAAAAACAATGAAGAATTATACCAGGCTCAAATGTCTAAAGATGATTTTGGGAACGCCAAAATTATCGTAGTGGGATGTGGTGGTGCAGGAAACAACACAATTTCAAGACTTACGGAAATAGGAATTGAAGGTGCTGAAACTATTGCATTAAATACGGATAAACAACATTTAGAACACATAAAAGCTGATAAAACCATATTAATAGGTTCTACATTAACAAGAGGTTTAGGTGCAGGAGGATACCCGGAAATAGGTAGGAAATCCGCAGAATTAGCCAAAAACGTTCTTGAAGATGTTTTGAAAAACGCAGATTTAGTATTTGTTTCTGCAGGTATGGGTGGAGGTACAGGTACAGGTTCAGCCCCAATTGTTGCAGAAGTAGCAAAAGAAAGCGGTGCTGTTGTAATCGGTGTTGTAACATATCCATTCAAAATTGAAAGAGCAAGACTTAAAAAAGCTGACGAAGGTCTTAAAAGATTAACAGAATGTTGTGATACCGTTATTGTAATAGACAACAACAGATTAGTTGACTTTGTTCCAAACTTACCTATGAACGAAGCTTTTAGAGTAGCTGATGAAATTATCGCTCAATCAGTTAAAGGTATTACAGAAACCATATCAACCAAAAGTATGATAAACATCGATTATGCTGACGTAAAAGCTGTTATGACAAACGGCGGTGTCGCAATGATTGGTGTAGGTGAAGTAGATAGTGATTCCAAAGGCGATAGGGTAGAAAAAGTAGTTAAAGATGCTTTACAGTGTCCATTATTAGACATTGATTACAAAGGAGCTACTGGAGCTATTATTCACATTACCGGAGGTCCTGATTTAACATTAGGTGAAGCAAACAGAATTGGTGAAGGAATAACCAGTAGTATGGATGTAGAAGCTAATGTTATATGGGGTGCGAGATTAGATAGTACTATGGACGGAGCAATTAGAGTTATGGCAATTATTACTGGTGTAAAATCACCTAACATATTAGGTGGCGGTAAATTACCACAGAGAATACTCCCTAAAAAACAGGTACAATCAAAAAGTTCATTAGGAATTGACTACATCGTATAATGTATCATTATGTATCATTATTTGAACTTCTCATTTTCCTTTTTTAAATATCATAAAACTCTTTTTAAACATTTATTTTTTAAATTTATCCGTGATTAATTTGTTAACTGAAAAGTAATTAAAAAAATAAATGGATATATCAAATAAATTAATAGCATATAATTAAAAAATAACAGTTTTATATTAGTAATGCCTAATAAATTAGTTAATAAGCTATTAAATAATATTATAAATTTTTAATATTAGAATTATTTGATAGAATAATTTATATTACAAGATAAAGTATATAATATTAAATAAATTGGGTGTTTATATAATATTAAATTCAAATAAATATAATATATGTGACGTGAGTGCTATGAAGGCATATGAAAGGCTTTTATTAAGTTTAGGTTCGGAAAAGTTTACCGATGAATTTAAAAAGATATTATTGGAATTGAATATTTCATTAAAAGAATTTTCAGACCATTCTGAAATACCTTACAGTACATTATACAAAGTTATGAATAAAAAAGATTTTAGAGTTTCCACGCTCCAAAAAATTATTAAAGTTATTAAAGAATTTGAAAAAGATGATGAATTAGGCGATAGAATAGCAATTATTGCAGCAAGGTCATCTCTTAACAAACTTACTCAAAAAACTATCGAATTTGACAATAAAACATATGCTATTAAAGAATATCCTTCAAATACACTTGAAGAATGTCTTATATCTGCAGTTAGTGCGGAACGTGATGGAGTAAAAGCGATTGTATGCGCCCCAATAGTCAGTGCGTGTGTTGAAAAGCTGGTACGTATACCCGTAGCTGTTGTTATTACAGAATCTACAGATTATTTAAAAGCAGTGGAAATTGCTGCTTCAAAGATATAAGAAATATAAAAATAACATTTATAAAGACATATTATTTTATTTTTTTATATATTAAATTTTGAACCTTGAAACGATTTTCTACTTTTTAAATTATTTGAAACTTCATTTAATATTTTCAAACGTCCTAAATCCCACTCTGGAGATATTTTTATCTCATTTGGAACTTTATCTTTTGAAATTCTTTGAATTAATATCTGAGGAGATATATTTTCTAAAAAGTCTATTACTAAGCCCACATACTGTATTTTATCAAGCGATTTATATTCTGCATTCCAATACATTTCTTCGAGTTTTGTATTCTCGATAACTACGAGAGGATAGATTTTTAAAGCATCTATTTTTATTAAAGAAAGTAATTCTGCAGTTTCCCTCATTTCTTTTTTTGTTTCACCAGGTAATCCCAAAATAATATGACCACAAACTTTAATACCTCGTTCTTTACAGTTTTTAATGGCATTTAAGGTATCCGTTGCATTGTGTTTCCTATTAAGCAAGTCTAATGTTTTATCCTGTAAAGATTGAACCCCTAAGTCAATCCAAATGTCATAACCTTGTTTTACATAAGTTTCCAAAATATCCAATTTTTCCACTTCTAAACAGTCGGGCCTTGTACCAATTGATAAACCTATTACTGTATTGTATGATAAAGCAAAATCCCATAACTTTTTTAAATTTTCTGGAGTATCATAGGTATTAGTTGCAGGATAAAAATAAACGTAAAAGTTAGTAATACCTTTTCGACTATGTTCATTTAATTGAAATTCTATCTGCTCCTTTAGGCTGTATTTTCGGTTGCAATACTCTACAGAAATGGGTCGACCCATTTTAGGACAGTAAATACAGCCTTTATCATCTAAAGTACCATCTTTATTGGGGCAAGAGAAACCAGCATCCACAGGTATTTTAAATGTTTTTGGACTTTTAGACTTTGTATAAACTCCATATTGAGATATGGGAAAACCTTTTTTTCGTATAATGTTTATATCCCCCATTTTTGCAGTAAAATCTATATTTTTTGCCAGATTGGATGCCTTACATTTTAGTTCTTCATAACTTGCAAATTCCCTGCTTTTGTTATCCATGTTTTTTTCGTCTTTTTCCATAATCCACCAAATTCATTAAATCATCAAATTCATTAGAAATGTAATATGTGTTATATTTTAAAATATTTTAAAAATAATAACAATTTAAGATATAATTCATAATCTACAAGTTATAATTTATAATTTATAATTTATATTCAATAAACCTATATTCAATAAATATATATAATTATATAATCACAACTAATAATTTTAATAGCCCCATTAATTATTTAAATATGTTTTATTTCAACGAGTATAAAATCTTTTATAAATTATTAAATAGTATATTGCTATGATAATTATAATATTCAAAATACATGATTATTTATATTTTATATCAATATTGAATATAAATAGTGAATATCGTTAAAAATAAGTTATCAATTATAATTACAGGTGAAATTATGTTTATGGATATAGAGCTTCACAATGATGAAAAAAGAATATTACAAATATTTCAAAAATTTGAAAAGAGTACACTTAATTTTGATGAAATTTCTCAAGAAATAGAAAAAGAAAAAATTATGAGAGCAAGTTTATGGCTTACAGGGCACAGTCTTGCAGAAGTACTCGAAGAGAGTAAAAAACTTGTAAAACTCAGTTCAGAAGGTTTAGAAGCAAATGAAAAACAATTGCCCGAAAGAAGACTTTCAAAATATATATTAGACAATAATATTGAAAGTATTGGTATAAAAGACCTTTCTAAAGTTGAAAGTCTTGAAAAAGGCGAAATAAATCCATTATTAGGTAATTTAAAGAAAAAGAACTTAATAACAATTGATAAAGGAAATATTGTCTTTAAAAATTTAGATTACGAAGATGAAGAAGAAAATTTAATCTCAAAACTTGCAAATTTAGATGAAGGACTTGACATTTCTGAATTAAGCAAAGAAGATAAAAAAATAGTTGATTCTTTGAAAAAAAGAGGATTAATTGAAGTAAAAGAAATCAAAAATAGGGAATTAAAATTAACATCGGAAGGTATTGAATATATTAAAAATCCTATTGAAATTAAAGAAGAAATCACTCAATTGACAAAAGAAGATATATTAAGCGGAAAATGGAAAGAATGTGATATAAGAGCTTATGATGCAACTATTCCTACTGAAAAAGTGTATCCTGCTAAACCGCACCCAATGGCTAAAATTATTGACGATGTTAAAGATATTCTTGTATCAATTGGATTCAAAGAAGTTAAAACTTCCGCTGTGCAAACTGAATTCTGGAACTTTGATTCATTGTTTGAACCTCAAGACCACCCTGCAAGAGATATGCAAGATACATTCTTTTTAAAATATCCGAATAAAGGGGAAGTTAACGAAGAATTACTTCAAAAGCTTAAATCAATACACGAATCTGGTATTGTAGGAGATGAGCAGATTTCTAAAGGTTGGGGCTATGTATTCAGTGAAGATGTATCTAAAAAAGTAGTATTAAGGACACATACAACCGTTTCGTCTATTAAATACTTAGCATCGTTGAGTGAAGAAGAAAAAGAAAAACCCCATAAGATATTCTGTATTGATAGGGTGTTTAGAAACGAAGCTATCGATTATAAGCACTTACCAGAATTCTATCAATGTGAAGGTATTGTAATGGACGACAATGTGAATTTTGACAACTTAGTTGGTTTATTGTCAGAATTCTTAAACAAATTAGGATTTGAAAAGGTAAGAATCAGACCCGCATACTTCCCATTTACAGAGCCGTCTCTTGAAGCAGAAGTTTATGTCGAGGGCAAAGGTTGGATGGAATTGCTCGGTGCAGGTATATTCAGACCTGAAGTATTAGAGCCTTTCGGGATTAAAAAACCAGTTTTAGCTTGGGGTATCGGTTTAAGTAGATTAGTTATGATGATATTAGAATTAAAAGATATTAGAGAACTCCATAAAAACGACTTAGATTGGATAAGAAATTCAAGAGTTAAATCAGTTAAATAATACTAATAATAATACCAATAATAATAAAACATTATTAATAATAAAAATAATAAAAATAGCGCCTGTAAAAAAGAATAATACTTAATCTATTTTTCTTTTAATTAATTATCTATTTTTCATTACAATATTTTAAATTATGGGGATATCGTGGAAAAGGTCAATAAAATAATTAAAAATTCATATATTCATTCATTAGAAAATTGTAGAAATGGCGACCAAATTGAGGAAATTGAAGCCATTCAAAATGTCATCAAAAATTCTAAAAAAATTGTAGTTGCAACTTCCAATGGAAAGAAATTTAAAGTAGTAAAAAATATTATTTTGAAAGTTTTAGATAATCACTGTAATGACAATAATCAAAATAATGTTAACATTGAAATGTTAGATATCTGCACAAATTCAGCAGATTTAACACGGATGCCTGCATTAACTAAAGGATTAATTGCAGTTGATATTACAGATGCAGATTTAATTATAGCTCGTGGTAGATTAGGAATCGCAGGTTCTGGCTCTTTACTATTATTAATGGATGGCAAAGGACGAATTCTTACAGGTGCTATGTCTCCCTCATCAATAATCCATAAAGAAAGTATCGAACATAAAATGGAGTTTGAACTTTTACAAGCACTCAAAAAAATTGGGATAATGGTGGAACTATGAAGTATGGTATTACTGAAAACGTTAAAACAATCGAATCAAAAGTCAAAGTTAGAGATATTATAAAAAAGATTGCTGAAAAAAAGGCTAATGCAATAAAATATTATTTGGAAGGCGAAGAATTCGAACAAGCAATTATATTTGGTGCTTACTTATCGGGCAATTATATTGCAAATACATTAAAAGCAGATTGTGGAGAAGTAATATTAATTGATTCACAGCCTCATTTGGAAGATATAGTCACAGGAAATGGAATAAAATTTATGGATTTAAACACTTTTATGTTAAAACTTAGGAATAACAAAGATAAAGAAATAAATCCGGATTTAATCATTGATGTCACAGGATTGGGTGGTGTAGACCCTAATATGTTAAAAGATTTTGACCCCAAAGTGTTAATAATCGAAGACCCAAAAAGTTCATTTGATAAAGAGCTAATGGAAGCAGATAATACACATAAAAGATTATGTGTGGGGCATAAAAAAGGTTCATTGAAGACTTTCCGTTCTTCAAAAATCTCAAAAACTTCCGGTACTATGACACTTACTGTTGATGTAATAATGGACAGTTGCATAGAAATTAAAGAATTAGATGGCGTATTATACTCAGTTCCAAACTTAGAGTATTTTGAAGGAATTGTATTCCACGAAAAAGACGTTAGAAAATTCTTAAGAGAAGTAAACACGCCTGCACTTACTGTAAGTTGTTTAGGTAATTTAGAAGCTGAAATCGATGAAATAATCGATAAAAATATGCAAAAAGTATATTCATTTGTTAAATTAGTTAAATAATATACCTATATTTTATTTTTTTAAAATAATAAATTAATTCAAATATAAAAATAATTAAAAATAGTAATAATAAAATTGTAATAATAAAATTGTAATTAAATTAATGGTAATGTTTTTCTAATATCTCGTTCTATTTTATCAATTTCAGTACAGTATTCAGTAAGTATACTTTCTAAAATATCAGTTAAATCGCTTTCAGACACACCCATTTCTAATAAACCAATTGCTGAAACGTGTTCTGGCGTACCTTCTGATGTAATATTGATACCAAGATGAATTTTACCTGAGGTAATACCTTTACAAGCAATACATACAGATAATTTTTTACCATTGTAGTATAAGTCATCCCCTGTTTTTAATATTTTAATACCGGCTTTTAGTTCAATTACTTCTTTTACGATATTTACAAGCATTCTTTGCCTTAAATAAGTAGTTTTTAAATCATTATTATCAAAATGTTCCACAATAAAGTTTATCGCTCGTTTGGAAGAAATTGGAACTTCATATTCTGCTTCTTCTTTAACATCTTTTAAATCTTTCATATTTGCGATTTTAACTTCCATAGCTCCAATAAATCCTACAATACTATCTTTTTGGACGTCAAAAGCTTTAAAAGCCCATAATGGTTCTATTTCAACACCCGTATAATCCATTTTATCATTTAATTTTATTCCGCAGATACTATTAAAATCCAATTTATTATAATCAAATGAGTTAGATTCCATAAATTCACCTAAATTTTTTAAATAATATATAAATTTGAGATTGTGTAAATAACTAATTACATAACTATTAAAAAAATAATATAAAAAAGAATAGTATGGTACAGTAAACACGTCATAAATTAATTTATAAACAAATTTAAAAAAAAGAAAAAATTTAATTGATTTTAATAATTATATATTTATGTACAATTAGATATAACTAAATATAATTAATTATATTTAGTTTAAAATTTTTACAGTGCTGTCATCTACATATTCAACTGTCATTGTAGATTCACCATTATATAATCCTTTTTTCATCGCAATAACGCAAGCTTTAGTACCGTATTTATCGGAACCTGCAAGAACTAAGATTTCACTGTTTTTATTGAATGGATTGGTTATCTTTTGAATAATACCTTTATTTTCCCCAGGATTATCATTTGAAACTTGGAAAATTAATCCATCTTTAACTTTCTCTGTTGCTTGGTTAGCTACGGGACCGCCTACAAGAATTAAATCTGCACTTGACATCAATAATTCATCTTGGTCAATTATATTAACTGAACCTTGGAAGTCTATGATAGTATCTTGCAATTTATTGTTTTTGTACAAGAATATTTGGTCATCCCACTCGTCATCTTCATTATTTTCAACTTTTACAGCAAATACGTTATTACCGAAACTTTTTGAACCTTCTTCAAGGTCTGCAATATAATCTGCATTTTTAATTACTTTGAAGAATACTTCACTTGTATTTGAACCAACGTCTGCAAGTTGTATATTATAATTCAAGAAATTGAAATTAGCAGGCAATTCATCTGCATTTCTCTGTTCTAATTCGATTGTTTTATCTTCTATATTAACCCTAATATCAGAATAACCTTCTAAATCTTCCCCTTTTTCAAATTCATATGATTTATATACATTGAAGAAAAATATTTTTGTTTTATCTGATTCTAACATATCATCATATTTTAAAGCGATATCTTCGCCATCTACTTTATGTACATCGTCTATGAATAATTTAAAGTTTTCAACTCTTTTACCATTTCTCAATACATCAATTAAAAGCTCCCCTTCTGTGTAAGCCAATAATTTAAATGTAATATCGCCCACGGTAAATGAATCTGATGCTGAGGTATCATTTATTAAATTACCTAAAACTATTTTATCACGGCCGGATTCTAAAACGGTATAACTACTACCCATAAATGAAACTTCGTCGCCTACTTCATCGGAATCCAGGGTTTCACTATATTCTATATCTTTATAAATTACAGTTGTGCCTTCCCTACTAAATGAAACTTCGAGTTTTTCAGAGTTATCATTTAATTCGAATTCATCAATTGCAGGTACGAAATAGATTAAAGTTTCTAAAACTTTCAATTTGTTATCGTCAGTAACTGAAAGTTCTCTTTTTGAATAATAGCTATCTAAAAGCATATCCGCATATTCTGCATCTACTTTATCTTTATTAACTACGATAAGAGGGCTATTTAGCGAATAACCCATCGAAATTGGAGCCATTACCATTATAGTCAATATTAAAATTGCTATATACTTTGGCAAATTCATTAAATCACCACGTTGAGTAAATTAAATTGTTATTTAAATTTTACAAATTGACATATTCATAATATCTTAGATATAGTTATAAATAGTTAGTATAAATTTTATGTAATTCAAAGAATAATAATTTTAAGTGTGATTATTATATAAATATTGATAAAAGTTTTATAATTAATATATTTTGTCATTTGGTTTGGTGTACCATCCATAAATAATAATCGAGATTTTCAAAAAGATGTATATTATAATATGTACACATTTTACTATCTTTCATTTAAAATATAAATTACTTATTGTTTTTTTGCCTTGAAATAAAATTAAAGCAATTAAATATTATTAAATATTAGAATTATATAGTTTTAATAAAATATAATTGTAAATTTGATTGTAAAATTTTAATACGCTAAATTATAATAAAATTTCAAATACGGTGAGAGCATATGAATTCTAATGATTTAAAATCAAAATTGATTGAATTACTTAAAGAAGTTAATTGCGTAAAGTTTGGAGATTTTACATTAGCTTCAGGTAAAAAAAGCGATTATTATGTAGATATAAAAAAAGCTACAACAAATCCAAAAGTATTAAAAGCAGTAGCTGAATTAACAGCTGAATTATGCGAAGAATTCAAAGAAAATGGAGAATATGAAAATTTAAAAGTTGCAGGTGTTGAACTTGGCTCTGTTTCAATTGCCACAGCTGTTTCTTTGGAACTTGAAAAAGATTTGTTGATTGTTAGAAAAAAAGCTAAAAGCTATGGTACTAAAAATAAAATAGAAGGTGAACTGAACCCTAATGATAATATAATTGTTATGGAAGATGTCACTACTACTGGCGGAAGTGTATTAAAAGCAGTTGAAGAACTTAAAGAATCCGGTGCAAACGTTAAAGCTGTTTTTGTGATTGTAGACAGATTAGATGGCGCAAACGAGTTAATGGAAGAAAATAACGTTAGATTTATACCTTTAGTAGAAGTTAACGAATTAAAAGAATAAAAATAATTCAAAAGAATTAAAAGAATTAATTGAATTAATTGAATTAATTGAATTAAATAACTAAGAATAATAATAAGGATAATAAACTCTTTTTTTAATTTTCTATTTTAAATTAGTATAATACCATAACTTCCACAAATTTATGAAGGTCATCTTCTTCGTTATACCACATACTTATACCTAACATCAAATTATCTTTTTTACCGAGTGCGTAATCACATTTACAACCGATATTTTCAAAAGAAGCTTTTAAAGCATCAAAACCCATTTCATCAGGAAATATGCCTTTTTCGTCCATTATTTCATTTATCCTATTGACCATTATGAGTTTATCGTCTTCATCCATTAATTCATATCCATTTTGTTTTATCTTAGCTTCCAAATATTCTTTAATACTATTGTAATCATTGAACTCTAAATCTCTGCAAATGCTCCGTACAGCAATCATTTCTTCCTTGTTTACTACCGGTTTTGAACCTTTAAAAGCATCTAATGACCTTACTATTTTTCCAATTTTAACATTTAACATCATATTTTATTCACCGTGTTTATTCATCATTTATAATATAATTTATAATATAAGTTATAATTTTACTATTGTAATCTAATATTTTATAAGTTTTAGTATAGTTATAAGGTATTATATTAACATATTAATTTGTATTATTATCTTTATTATCTTTATTATCTTTATTATCGTTATTATCGTTATTATCTTTATCATTCAATTTTCTTAACTTTTTCAATTTTTTTGATTTTGATTTAATCAATTGGAATGATATAGCCCCGAATAGGGATACTAAAACGTAAGAAACTGCCCTATCCAATAACGTAATCGTTGCCGCACTTGAAGGACTAATATTAAAGAACATATACATTGCTATCATAACCGTATCTGAAGTACCTAAACCCCCAGGTAATGCAGGCACTATTCCTACCAATAATGATACAAGATAGGTCGAAGAAACTGCAAATAGTGGGGCTATAGAACCTATTGCTATGAAGAATATATATATTTTGAAAATATCGAGAGACCACCACATAAACGAGTAAAAAGTTGCAACTGCAATTCCTTTTTTCTTAGTTTTAAAGAAAATCAATGTATCTTGGAACTCATCTACCCCTCTGCATAATTGAGTATCAGATATTTTTTTATTAGATACTTTTCGGATTATTTTTGCAACAAATTTTACTATTTTATAGGCTATTTGTTTTTTCATTGCAGCATATAATATTAACCCAGTTAGTGCCATTACAACTATCCACGCTATTATAAACATTAAGGTATACTGTTCAGAAAGACCATTTACTATGAAATAGAGGATTGTTATAAGGGAAAGAGTTAAAAACACCACACTATCCAGCAATCTTTCTATCATAACTGTTGAAAAAGAAACGTGATAAGGGATATCTTCAAGTTTTGAAAGATAATAAGCTCGGAAAGGTTCTCCACCCCCCTTCATAGATGGAGTTATATTGTTTATAAATTGCCCCATTAAGACTAAATTAAGCAAATCCGTATATTTTGCGTTATATCCTTTGAGTTTTAGCAAATATTGCCATCTCATTATAAGCATTAAAATTGCAAAACCATAAACTATGATAGAAATCCCGAATATTTGGAAATTCGTTTTTAATAAAACTTGGTATATATCATCAATACCTATCCAATTAAATATATATGCCAATATTACAAAACCTAATCCATAAAATACGATATTTTTTACCCATTTTTTGATATTAATTTTTCCTTTGGATTTGAATTTTGGCTCTGGATTCTTTATATTCATTTTTTCCCCTTAATTGTAAAATTAACCTATTTTGTATAATATAGGGTTAATTTATAATAATTATATAAATAATCGATAAATGACTAACAAGTAATCGACAAGTACTGTATCGTATAAATACTGCCCATTATGGCATTATAAAAGTCAACAAAAATTTACATATAATTTTAAATTCCTAAATTCCTAAATTCTCAAATTCCTAAATTTATATATTTATATAAAAGCTAATTCTTTTCTACTTTTAAGATATTTTTTATAATATATATAATTTGTTTTTATAATTTAATAATAAGATGAATTAATACATTAGTAATACGAAATAATAGGTTTAAATCGAAAAAATCGTATAGGAATCTTAAATAATTGCTGTTTTAAAAAAGAAATAAATTTAAAGTATTATTTTGCAAAAATATTGATTAATATTAAAAAATTGATTGTTAAAAAATTAAGTATTAAAAAATAAAGTATTAAAAATTAATTATGAATATATTATGTAATATTTCAATACATTAATATTTTCTCAACAATTCCCTTATGATTGTTGCAAATGCAGGTCTTGAGATGAATACCCCAAATAAAACCCCTGCAATTGTTGTAATTGCAAATCCTTTTAACATACCAATACTCATTAAGAATAATGGAGACATTGCTGCTATTGTAGTTGCTGCTGCACCGAATATGATAAAGAATGCTCTTTGAATACTTCTTTTAACCTTTTTAGATTCACCTGCCAAGGTTTCATCAGTTATCACAATTTGGTGGTCAACACTTGTACCCAAAGTTGCAATAATACCTGCAATAGCTGCTAAATCTAATTTCCAGCCGATTACTGAAGCAAAACCCAAGATAAGGAGTACTTCAGAAGCTCCGGTTATTAAGATAGGAAGAACTATTTTAGGTGTTTTATATCTAATTCCGATTACAAGAGCTACTGCCAAAAATGCAATAATACCTGCAATCATTGAACTTTTTATGAATTCCTGACCTAATGTAGGAGATATTGAGTTAATATATGCAATATTAACTTTTACAGGTAATGAACCAGATTTTAAAGCGGTATATATTGCCCAAGCTTCTGTTTCATCTTCTTCCGTAGGATTACTACCTGCTACAGTAATTACCTGGTCAGGATGTGATTTTCCATCTGCCAAATCTGGCGAAAGTACTGGATTACTTATTAATTTATCATCCAAATAAAGATTTACGGTATAACCGCCTTTTCCATATGAAACATTTGCAAATTTAGCTGCGCCGTCAGTGGATAATTTAAAGCTTACCCCATAACCTGCTGCAGTTAATCCTGGTTCCTCAACGTATTCAACGTCTTTACCAGTGTATGCCGTTGTATTGGATATTTCAGCATAAAATACCCCTTGTTGTGCGATAACTTTTTCTATACGTTCCAGGTCCGCACTTTCAGGTATTTCGATGGCTATTTCGTCATTACCCCGTGCATAAACCTTCACATCACTTAAACCATTTGTATTCAATCTACTGGTTAAAATCTCGGTAATGACAGCCATTTCCTCGTCATCAACTGTTTCTTCGGTTTGTAGTACTATGGTAGACCCACCACTTAAATCTACTCCAAAAGATATTCCATTGAATACGATGGTTAATATAGAAGCCAAAACACACACCAATAGGAATAAAACCTTTTTATCTTTTAATAATTTCATAATATCCCTCAATTAAATTAACTAAACTTAAATAAACCCAATTAAGTTGGTAATCTTAATTAAAATTATAGTTTTATTAATTTAATTTAATTTTGGTATTGTATTATCTAATTATTTGCATATTTATTAAATTATTTTTTTATTTTTTATTTTTTATTTTTTTTAGTTATTTGAGTTATTTGAGTTATTTGTTATATAATTATACATTAGTTATACATTATTTAGATTTTTTAAGTTCTGTAACGTAATATCTCAATATTCCCACGTTTGTTATCCACGTTAACATTAAATCCGCTATTAAACCAATTAATAAAACTACAGAAATGTCCTTTAACATTTCAGCTGCCGGAACTATGTATGAAACTACGAAGTATAATACGGCCATTGCCACAATTGTAGTAATAGACATTGTCATTCCTGTTTTCATTGATTGATTAATTCTACCTTCAAGAGTGTCCGATTTTCTCTTTAAAACTCTTGTAGTTAACATAATGTCCGTATCGACACTATAACCGATTAACATTAATAATGCTGCTATTGTAGATGTTGAAATAGGTATTCCGAATATGCTCATTCCACCGATTGCAATTGCGATATCTGATGCTGCTGCCAAAATAACCGCAAAACTTGGTACTGGTGTTCTAAAGATTACATAAACTACGATTGCCATAAATAAGAACGCAAATCCAACTGCTAATGCACCTTGTTCCCAGAATTTACTACTTAATGTAGAACCAATTTGCTTTTCGGTATATTGTAAGTTTGATAAATCGTCCGTATTTAAAGCTGTTGCCAGTGAAGTTCTTAATTGATTAATATCAACGCCTGTTCCCGCTTTTATATCCAAATATTCTGCAGAGGAAGACTTTGATATTTTAAAATCCACGTTCGGATATTGTTTTTCTAATGAACTATAGTCAAAGTTATTAGGTACTATTACAGTTATTTCAGTACCTCCGCTAACGTCAATGCTCTGATTTAGACCATTTACGGAAACGAAAACCACTGATAAGAGTGCTAAAATTACCGGAATAACTGTTAACACTTTATAATTCTTGTACATAATGCACCCTCCGAATTTTAAAAATTCTGATAAGTGATAATTGAGATGTATATTATTTAAATATATATGAATAAATTTCAGATGAATAATAATATTATATGACTGTATAAATATATGATTTAATATATGAGTTTAAATAATTAGTATCCACCATATTAATACGTATATTCATTATAACTTGTAATAAAATATATAATTATTTATTACATTCGGGAAAATCATTGTTTTAGATTATTGATTTATATACAATATTTAAATAAAATCTATATATTAGGAATTACGATATATTTATAAATTGATTTTAAATTGATTTTAAATTGATTTTAATTAGGTGCGATTATGGAAAAACTTGATAATATGAATTTTTGTAAAAATTTCAATGACATTGATAATACAATCGATAAGATATTAAATATTGCTGAAAAAGAAGGATATGAAGCTGATATCTATATATCTAAAGATGATGACTTTAGTGCCGAATTAGAAGGCAAACACTTGGATAATGTAGAAACCTCCGATAGTTTTGGTATGGGGGTGCGTGTAATTAAAGATGGTAAAGTAGGTCTTGCATACAGCACCGTCCAAAGTCCCGAAATTATATATAAAGCTATGGCTAACCTTGTAAAAGATAAATACACGGAAATACCATCACCTCAAAAATATAAAACCCCAAAAGGTATTTTCTTTAAGGAATTAAGAGAAATTAACCAGTCTAAAATTCTTGAAGATGTATTTTATATGGCTGAAGAATTGGAAAAAAATAACATTACTGCAGTAGGCGGGGGAGTTTCTACAAGTTATGGATATAGTAGACTTATAAATACGAACGGTATTGATGTAGAAGAAGAAGGAACTTATTATTCTGCATCTATTTCGGGAATAAAAGATGGAGAAACTGCTTACGAATATCTTACCAAAAACAATATGTTTAATGTAGATATTATTTCTGATTATGTGATTAATATCCTCAAAAACACCCAATCAATTAAAGAAAGCTTTGAAGGTAATATCGTTCTTAGTCCTCGTGCTTTATACTCGTTATTAGCGTATACGTTGATACCCGCATTTAACGCTGAAAGTGTACAAAGAAACAGGTCAATGTTAGCGGGAAAAATCGGAGAAAAGATATTTGGGGAAAATATATCTATTTATGATGATAGTACGCTTGATAATGCACTTTACTCTTCAAAAACTGATGATGAAGGTATTCCAAGTCAAAGAACGGTTTTAGTAGAAGATGGAATTTTAAAAAACTATTTATATGATATTAAAAGAGCAAATATTGAAAATGAATCTAAAAAAGATGAAAAAGAGCGTGTAAAAACTACAGGCAATGCTTCAAGAGGTTATTCAAGCCTACCAAGTATTTCAAGCTCCAATATCATAATTAATCCGGTTGAAAAGATTGAAGAATTAGATAAATACCTATATGTAAATTCATTAATCGGTACACATACCTCAAACCCAATTACTGGCGACTTTTCCGTAGAAATTAGCAATAGCTATATTGTAAATAAAGGGGACAAAACACCAGTTAAAAAGGGTATGCTCTCAGGAAATATATTTGAAATATTAAAAGAGGCCGTTCCATTAGATAATGTGGAACAGAGGGGTAAATTAATAGCTCCAGCTCTTAAATTTAATGGAAAAACAATTATAGAATAAAATAATAATATAAAATAATAAAATAATTTTTTTAGTTTTAATTTAGTTTTAATAATTATTTTAAAAAATAAATATTTTTAAAATTATATTTATTAGAATACAAATTCAACGTCAGATAATCTTCTTTTTACTTCATTTAAGATTTCATCTTCTTTCTTTTCCGAAAGTTTGCCATCTTCAAAAGCACTGAAACAAGCTGCCATTCTTATGTAGTTTCCTACGTCATCCCAGGGTACTGTTGAGATTAATTTTTCTTTAATGAGATATTGTGAAAATTCTTCCGCATTTGCAAATTTAGCACCGTCCTTTGTTCCAATTGGTGCTTTTACGTATAAATAGAAAGTTCCACCAGGCATTTGTGCATTGAAACCTAATTCTTTTAACATATTTACCATTTTTTGGAGTCTTCTTTCATATTTAGCTCTTGTAGCTTCCGTAATTTCAGGATGTCTTAAACAGTAAATACCTGCTTTTTGAATAGGTATAAATTGACCGCTATCGTAATTATCCTTAACAGCTGCAAAACCCCTTACAATTAACTCATTACCTACTACGAAAGCTAATCTCCATCCTGTCATATTGTAAGCTTTTGAAAAACTGTGTATTTCTACACCAACGTCTTTAGCCCCTTCAACTGATAAAAATGAAAGAGGTTTCTCGCCGTATGTTAATGCTGCATATGCTGCATCTTGTACAATTAAAATGTTATTTTCTTTTGCAAATTCAATTGCTTCTTTGTAAAATTCAACTGTTGCTTGTGCACCTGTTGGGTTATTTGGATAGTTTAAGTATAAAATCTTAGCTTTTTGCTTTATATCATCAGGTATACTTTTTAAATCAGGTAAAAATCCGTTTTCTTCTTTTAACTCTAAGTTGTAAACTTCTCCGCCATACCATTTTGTGTGTGTTGCTGTCACAGGGTAGCCCGGAGTAGTCATTAATGTAATATCCCCTGGATTAATAAATACCGATGTAATATAAGCCAAAGCTGGTTTTGAACCTATTGAATGGATTACTTCAGTTTCTGGGTTTATACCTTTTACACCGAATACCTTTTCCATATATATTGGTATTTCATCTTTTAAAGCTTGCGTACCGTTATCAGAGTATCCCCTGTTTTCAGGTTTTTTTGCCTCTTCATAAAGAGTTTCGACTACTTTTGCATCTGCCATTTCGTCTGGCTCCCCTACGCCCATATCGATTAATTCAATGTTTGGGTATTTCTTTTTAGCTTCATTCTTTGCTCTTTTGATTTTTTCGAATTTGTAAATTACATCTTCTTTTCCAAAGTTATTGCCACCGATTCTGTCTGCAAAAAGATTTTGAATATAACTTTCCATTTTAACACCAATAAGTTGTTTTTTATACATACTTAGTTATCCTATATAAAATATAGGGATAAATTTAAAATAATGAATTTATAAAAAAAATAACCTAAAAAAATATAAAAAATTAAAAAATAAGCGTTATAAATTATAAAACAAAATAAGTACCTAAATATATTAATTTAGAAACCCATTTTTCCAATTTATTAAATAATTCATCCATATTTTCATAATATTCAAAATCCATATAAAATACATAAGTTCCTAATTTTGTTTTAGAAGGTCTGGATTCAATCCTTGATAAATCAATATTGAGCTTTTTAAATTCCCCCAATACATCATATAAACTTCCTGCCCTATTTTCCTTTAATTCCAATATTACTGTGGATTTTACTTTATTTAAATCATCTATTCCAAAGTTAATATCTTTTATATACTCTTTATTTTGCTTTTTTGAAATTAATAAAAACCTTGTTTGATTATTTTTATAATCCTGTATATTTTTATCGAGTATATTTAAGTCATACAATTCTGCATTAGCATCTGAACAAATTGCCGCAATTTCGTTGTTCTTTCTTTCTGCAACCGTTTTTGCTGAAAGTGCAGTACTTTCCATTGTTTGAGTCGCCCAGTGATTAGAATTAATATAATTTCTACATTGTGCAAGTGCTTGAGGATGGGATAAAACTCTTTTTATGGTTTTTTTGTCATTTGATACCGAAATTAAAGCGTGTTCTATGCTTATGTCTATTTCTGCGAGTATTTTAACGTTTGTTTCCATTAACAAATCCTGGGTTAATGTCACAGAGCCCTCTATGGAATTCTCAGAAGGTACTACGCCATAAACCATTGATTCGGAATTGCAATCAATTGAATTGTCGATTTTTTCAAGTTTTTCAAATATTTCATTTATTGAATTACAATAAACTATCTCTTCAGAATTTTTTAGATGTTCTGCAAATAATTTAGCTGCTTTTTCGCTATAACTACCCACAGGTCCAAGACAATAAATCATATTATCACCTATATCATTATTTAGGTAATCTTTTTTAATCTTTAAGTTTTAATTTTTAATTTTTAATTTTTTTATATTTTTTAATTTGAACCATTAAGAATTGACCTTTTGATTTTAATTTTGACTTTGATATTTTCTTATTATACTTTAATGATAATTTAAGTATTTTATCCAATAAAAAATTTGGTAAAATCTTAAAAATGGGATGAACAAAATAAAACGTCTCAAAATGTTCAATTTTTAAATTTGACGAATTATTATTATTATTTTTATTAGTATTTTTATTAGTATTATTATTATTTTTATTAGTATTATTAGTATTATTAGTATTATTATTGTTTTCATTATATTTCGTTATATAATTATTAAAAGTTTCCAAATTTAAAAGATTATGCTCGATTTTCCAATCAGTGAAAACATCCTCATTAAAAAAGGAATCTTTATTTACTACAATTAAAACTATGGTACCATCGTCTTTTAATACTCTTGTTAATTCATTCATTGCTTTTGTTATATTTACATGCTCTAAAACATTTATACATAAAATGGTGCTTGCAAAATTATCTTTTAAAGGCAAATTTTCTATATTTGCACATAATAATTTATCAGAGCTAATTTTTGTATTATTTTTAAAAATATCGAGTAAATTTTGCGAAAAATCTATGTAAATTGTATCTAAATCTTTTGTAAGATTATAAAAAGAGCCATATCCACATCCACAATCAACAACTGGCTCTTTTAACTTTAAAGTACCATTTTTCTTATTTTCATCAAAAATATTAAAAATAAGGTCTTCTTCGTGTTTCATTATATTTTTTACATAATTTGGATAATTTTCAACTTTCCAATTATCATAAAAATCTTTTACTCTAAAATTAGTTTCTTTTTTAGATAACTTCTTAGTTTGGTCTTTAATAGTCATAATCTCACAAATATTTAGTAATAAAATTAAAAAGAATTTATTATTTTTATTGATATTAAAATAAAATTAAGTGGGCAGTGGTTTCCCAATATTATAGTTTAATTAAATTACTTCACATTTTAAACCATACACTATTGTATCCTGAGGAAATAAATCTTTAATTTTAATAATTATTTCATCCCTATTTTCATCGGTTATTTTTTCATCTTCATTCAATTCTTTATCCAATGAAAAACCAGTTCTATGATAGTATGTATTTTCCATAATCATTGCCACTTCGGGAAATTCTATAGAAACAACTCGTGAATCTTCGCCCAATATATTTACAATACCTTTTAATATATTTTCAAAATCGATTACTTCTTTGTTGTAAAAAACACCATCAACCATTAATTTCATAAAATCACCAAAATTTAGATAGTTTAAAGGTATATTAATTCAATTAATATTTTTATACAGTTAATTTAAAAATTATATTTGAGTAAATTAATAATAACGTACAAATAAGTATTAAAATTAAAAAATAAAGCATTATTTTGAAAATTTTATATATTATATCTCATATATTATATAATATGGCATATAATATGGCATACTTCAAAATATATATCATATTCCTCTTTTATACATTCTATTGTATACTACAAATTATAACATATAATATAAATATTTATCAATTTTTTTTAACATCCACAAATATATTCTTTCTCAAAGTCATACAATAATTCTTTATCATTCTTATCATTTGTGATATAATACTTTTTATCTGCTTTAACCTCACCACAAACTTCTGCTGTGATATTTACATCTTCTAACGTCTTTTTTAGTGCATTTACATTATTTTCGCTTGTAGTAAATACAAAAGCACTTCCTGGATATATATTTAACCATTGCGACATTGGAATATCATCACTTTTTGGTATTTTATCTACATTAACCACTGCACCTTTTCTCGAAACTTCTAATAGCATTCCAAGAGTTCCCAAAGCTCCAGGATTACTAATATCTTTACAAGCGTTTGCAAGCTTATTCTCCCCTATGTCGACTAAAGATTTTAATTGAGACCTTACAAGCCTTTTAGATTTCATTGAAGTTGTATCCCAGTTTAAAGAAAAATCATCGTGTGCTTTCCCATCAATATCGTAGGCAAAAACTATTTTATCGCCTGCTTTAGCTGAATCACTTCTTAAAACGGAATCTTTCCTAACTGTACCCGTTATTGAAACGTCTAAAACGTTGCATTGTGCGTCAGGGTGTGTATGTCCCCCAACTACGGGAATTCCAAATTTTTTAACGCCGTCCTTTAAACCTTTTAATAAATCTTTTCCCATTTCTAAGTTTTTTATACCAATTATATTTGTCATCCCGATTGATTTACCACCCATTGCTGCGATATCGTTTGCATTCACCAATACAGAACAATAACCTGCCCAGTAGGGATTTTTTTCCAATAATTTACCCCATATTCCATCTGCGGCCAAAAGGATTGCATTTTCGTCATCATAACCGATAATTGCTGCGTCATCACCAAAGTCTGATATAATTTCAAAATCATAATCACATTCTTCTGCGTTGAATTTAAAATTATTCACTACATTTTTTATTTCCTTTTTACGAGTCACCCCGTCAAAAGTTTTTACTAAATTAACTACGCTCTTTAAATCCATATAAAATCGCCTAATATTGTTTAATATATAGTAATAGATGAGATATATTAATTTTAAACTGTTAAATTTAAAATATAATCATAAAATATAATTTAATGTTTTATTTAATATTCTTTTTTTCTTATTATTTATTAAGCTATTGATTTAAATAATAATCAAAAATTTGAGAATAAGATA
Organism: Methanococcus voltae; assembly: GCF_024807655.1. Taxonomy (NCBI): domain Archaea; kingdom Methanobacteriati; phylum Methanobacteriota; class Methanococci; order Methanococcales; family Methanococcaceae; genus Methanococcus; species Methanococcus voltae. The sequence continues at coordinate 258,034 of NZ_JANUCR010000001.1, forward strand.
GATTATATAAGATAAATTAAATTATTGAAAAATTTAATAGTTTAAAAAATAAATAATGATAAGTTATTATTTTACTTTTATATTTTATATATACATTATTTTATTATTAGTATTGGCATTATTTGTTATTATATTTTTTATAGGAGTCCCTTAAAAGTTCAATAACGGGCAATTTTTTACCCGAAAGATACTCAATACAAGCCCCTCCACCCGTACTAATATGGTTAATTTTCTTTGAAAGACCTATTTTTTCAGTTGCCGCTGATAAGTGTCCCCCACCAATTATTGAAAAGGCTTCTGAATCAGCTATGCTTTCAATTAATGATTTAGTACCTGCCATAAAGTTAGGGTCTTCAAATACTCCCGCAGGACCATTTGCTACAATAACTTTTGCACTTTTTAACTCTTTTTCGTATATATTCATTGTTTTTCTGCCCATATCAAATATTGGATAATTAAAAGAGTCTTCCTCATTTAAATCTCGTTCTACCCGTTCATTATTGATATTTAAAGCCACATCTACAGGTGTTAATATCTTACTTCCATATTTAATTAATAAGCCTTTTGCAATGTCTATCTGGTCTTTATAACCCATTTTTTCAATTGTATCTACATTAGCGCCTATATCATAACCCTTAGCTGATAAAAAAATGTTTGCTACGATACCACTTGTTAAAACCTTATCTGCGATATCTTTTTTAAGAACGTTGTCAATAACTTCGATACTGTCATCAGCTTTAGCTCCACCTACTGCATAAACACAAGGTTTTTCCGGGTCATTTAATGCTTTAGTTAAGCTATGCAATTCTTTTTCCAAAATTCTACCTGCCAACATTGGCATATAGTATGCAAAGCCTACTAATGAAGGTTGAGCCCTGTGAGCTGCTGCAAAAGCATCATTTATAAAGTAATCAAAAAGAGGTGCCAATTTTGAGATTGCAACGGTATTGGCTTGTTTTTCAGGAGTGATGTTTTCCCATTTTTTCCAGTCTGACATAACTTCTTCTGCTAAAAATCTGAAATTTTCAAGCATTAAAATCTCGCCACTCTTTAAATTTTCAATTTGGTTTACTACTGCACTACAGATTATCGAGTCTATGAACTTTACAGGGTAATCCAAAACTTCAGCTAATTTTTTCGAGTGTTGCTCAAGCGATATGTAGTCATTTTTGCCAGGTCTACTTTGGTGTGCGATAATAACTATCTTCGAGCCTTTTTTAACTAAATCACATATTGTGTCCTTGCAAGCTTCTATCCTTGTGATGTCAGTTATTTCCTTCGTTGATGGGTCGATGGGACTATTAATATCTACCCTCAAAACTACAGTTTTATCCTTTAAATCAAAATCATCTATTGTATAATACATATTATCGTCACCAAATCAATTTATTACCTTTTCAATTATTTGATTATTATTATTATTATTATTATTTAGTATTTTATTTAGTATTTTATTTATTTAATTTTATTTTTATTTATATATTCAAATTGTATAGTTATTGTGTTTCTAAGATAATCTGAATACCTATTTCGCCATATTAATTATATCAGTATAATAATTAAATCAATTATATATAAGTATGTAGATTATAATATTTGGGTACATTTTAGTGTATAATTTTAGTGCATATTTCGTGTATAGTTTGTATATAGTTTGTGTATTTTAATTTATATCCAAATATGATTTTTTATGAAATATAAAAATTCAATCAAAAAAGATATATAAAAATAAACATAAAAGATATATTGATTTTAAAAAAATTAATAATATAATCATATGATACTAAAAAAATGGGCATATATATAAGTTATTTGAATTCTAACCTTAGGAGGTTGAATAATGTTAAGAAAAATAAAAAGAATATTTGTTGGCAATAAAGAATTACCTGCACAAGTACCTATAAAAGAGGAAGAATATGTTATATATGGGGAAAATAAAGGCAAATTACCTATAAAAAATGAAGAAAGAATTCCAATACAAGAAGTACCAGAAAAAGTAGCAATATCTGAAGATATACAGCCAGCGCCAGAAACACAACCGCAAACTGTAAATGTTCCTGAAGAAAAAATAAAAATTATAACTGAAAAAATAAACCCTAAAATGATAATAGCAAGAATAAAATCTCCAGAAGACTTTGAATACCTTAAAGAACGACTTAACAAAGAAATTTATGACGTATTCATCATAAATCTTGAAGAAGTTCCTATCGAAGCTATCATAAAACAGTTTTCAGACTTTAGAAAGTATCTTGAAACTTTAGGCTACAATTTGGGCGGATTGAGCGAAAACATTATTTTAGCATACAGGGACGAAGTAGAATTGGATAAATATGTTTCAGATGCAATTGCTAAAAGTATGGTGGGACAATAAAAATTGCAATAACTGGTACTCCAGGAGTTGGAAAATCAACTGTTTCAAAAGTATTTTGCGACATACAAAATTATAAATTATATGATATAACTAAAATTGTCAAAGAAAAAGAGTTGTATTATGAAAAAGATGAATCAATGGATTCCTACGTTGTTAATTTCAATAAATTAAAAGAATTTTTTGAAAAAGAAATATATTCTAATGAAAATAAAGAAAATAAGAAAAATAAGAAAAATAATTTAAAAAATGAGTTAGATAATAATATTGTTATTGAAGGGCACGTTAGTCAGCATCTTGATATTGATTATGATTATATAATTGTTTTAAGATGCGAACCAAAAATTATTGAGGAAAGGCTCAAAAAAAGAGGCTATTCTGAAAATAAAATTAAGGAGAATGTTGAAGCTGAAATAATGGATGTTTGTCTAATTGAATCATTAGAAAGATATAAAAACGACGAAGAAAATTCAAAAGTTCATGAAATAGACTGTACAAACAAAAAACCCGATGAAATAGTTAAAGAAATAAATGATGCACTAACTACTGATGAATTAGAATATGGAAAAGTTAGCTGGCTTGAAAAATATTTTGACTATTTGACTATTTAAGTGCATAATTACAATAAAAATAATAGAAATAGAGATAATAAATTAATAAATATAAAAATAACAAATATAAAAATTATTATTTTTCATATATTTTATCTAATTATATCATATTTTTATTTTTATCAATAAATTAGTTAAAATTTAAAAATTCAACAAATAAAATAAAATTGTTGGATATATTAAATAAGACATTAGTATAGACGTATTTACGTTTTTATACAAACATAGTAATCCCAAAATTATGGATATGGCAAATATAATTATGTTATAAAGCATATTTTGACTTAAAAACGTTAATATTGTGATAATTGATACTATTCCAAACAATAAATATTTTGATATTTTTTTATAACTTATTTTATTGCCATTTTGCTTTTCCGATTCATTTTTCTGAGTTTTTAGAAGTAAATTTGAAAAAATTTTCGAGATTTTTAAAAGTAAAACAAAACTTAAAACCGCTGAAATTAATGAAACTCCCAATAATTTAAACAATTCTAAATCAACGTTTAAATTACTTATTAATTGTGCTGAACCACTTCTACCAACCCCTATAACCATTAAAGCCCATATTGATAGCATTTCATTAGATATTACGATAGCCCCTTGTGAAATTAAAAAATTTTCCAAATTCTTCAAACTCTTCAAATTATTATTATTATTATTATTATTATTATTAGTATTATTATTATTATTATTAGTGCTATTATTATTAATTTTTAGTAAATTTTGTAAGTATTGGAAAAATTGTATATTTTGTATTTTTCTCACAAATACGCCTAAAAAGTAGTTTATTTGAGAACCTCCAAAAGCTGGAATGATTATTCTAAAAAAACCGCCGATAGTACCCATTAATGAATAATAAAAATAATTAAACAAGGATTCTTTTTCAAAAGTCATTTTTGGAGTATATATATCGTTCAAATTTTTAGAAATATCCTTATTCTGAAAATTACCAAATAAAACATTGTGTATTAAAATTGGTATACCGAACATACCTGTAAAAACTAAAGTTAATGTAATATCAAAAGATGGGTTAATCGATAAGGTATATATACCAAATAATCCGGAGATTATTGAAAGTATTATCGTCCATAACCTATTTTTTTCAGATAAAATCGCCAAAATTAACAAAATGGATAATATGTAAGCCATATAGTTTTTTAATCCGCCATAAATTACTGAAATAACCGAATAAACATCTATGGTATTATTGGATATAACATTTATTACTACCGATACCCCAAACAATGATAATATGATTATTGTAGACAATAAAACACTTAATAAACCGCCCAAACCCGATGCAAAAATACCATTATGCGCATTACCTTGTTTAACATATTTTTGGAGAATATTTACCGAAACAGCGGTTTCTGAGTCGGGAACTCCAAAATAAGCAGTTGGAATGTAATTTATAAAATAATGAGATATAACCCAGCTGATTAAAAAATAAATTAATAAATTATCATTTAAAGTATATTCGTAAGTTAAAAAAGCTACTGTTGGTAAAAAAAGATTAGGATGGATTCCAATACATAAACCAGTGCATATACCGCAAATTACACCTGCAAATATACTTAATAAAGCAAATATTAAATTATGCAAAATTTCACCGGTTTTTAATTTTTTAAAATAAGTAAACTAATTAATAAGTAATAAGTAATAATTAGTAAGTAATAATTAATAAGTAATAATTAATAATTAATAATTAATTTTATTAGATAATATAGATTATGAAGTATATTTATTTTGATATAGATTTAATCGACTAAATGAGATTTGCAATAGCTACAAATTTCGTAAGTATCATTTATTTCTGAAATATTTACATAAGTCTTATTTGTTATTCTACTGCCATAAGGACAGTTATCTAAAGTATGATAAACTTTTGAAGAAGATTTTAAACTAATATATACTAAACTTAAATTATATTCTGTTTTATTTTCATTTAATATTGCCCTTGTCATATTATTTTGATTATCTGCATTTTCGATAGTTTTTATATTTGATTTAGAAACTATTGTTAAATCAGAGGCTTCTTTTAAGTACATTATTTTATAACCCATATACTCGGTTATTTTTCCAATTACTTCTAATTTATCTCCTTTTGATATATTGAGGTTGTATATGTAGCGATTATACATTAAATCCTTATTATTATTATTATTATTATTATCCCCATTCTTTAACAAATTATTTTCGGGATAAATTATTAATGAATTTTGATAATCTATATTTTTGCCACTGCAATAATTTTCATATTCGTCATTTTTACATATTTTTATTTTATAAGTTTCCTTTTCATGAATATAGTCTATATAATAGACAATTCCCAAAGTTTTTACATATTCTCCAGCTTTTAATTCAGATATACTTTTGTTTTGGGGGTCTAATGGTATATTAATTAGCAAAAATCCCAATAAAACCATTAAAACGCATAAAAATCTTATAAAATTATTGTTCATACATTATCATTTTTTAGTTTTTAGTTTTTAGTTTTTATTATTATTCTTATTATTATTATTATTATTATTTTATTATTATTTTTATTATTTAATTTTATTATTTTATTTAATTTTATATTTTGTTGCCATCATATATTCCATATTTATATTAGTAGGTATTATATAAATTAATATGTATTTAGATATTAGATTACCTAAACACTACTTTTATATACCATATATGCGAAAATATTATTTGGCTATATTTTCAGAATAGCTTAAATATATATCAAAAATAAAGATTTCTAAAGAGTATATTTTTCAAAATATTGATACATATTAAATAACTTAATATTATATTGTTTATTAGATTAATTAATATGTTTGATTTAGAAGATATATTTAAATAAATTATAATGTTAAAAAATTTTTAAAGTGAAAAAATGAAAATTACACCGGGAAAAGTTGGATTATTTGCAGGATTTTCAGCAATAATATTGGAAACTATTTTTAAAGTTACACCACCACCAGCATACGGTTTATGTATTGCTTGCCATACGAGAGATTTAACCAATTGGATTGTTAACAACGCATTTGGAACTTCATTAGGTATGGCACCTGTTTCAAAAATAATTCCTGTATTAACAGTTGTTGGTATATTTATAGGAGCTTTAGTTGCTGCAAAAGCAAACGGAGATTTCAAATTAAGAACTACGCACAATATGGTAGTTGGATTTATATTAGGTCTTTTAGTTATCAACTTTGCATTATTAATGGGCGGTTGCCCTGTTAGAATGGCTTTAAGAACTGCTTACGGCGATATGATATCATTAATTGGTTTAGTATTCATAGCAATTGGTGTATACGTAGGTACAGAATTCTATTTAAAAAGAGCTTAAGAATTATTGAATAATAGTTAATTAACGAGTTTAAGTAATAATTATTGATTAAAAACTTAGATTACGTCAAAAACGAACTTAATGTAATTAAAATTGGATAAAAATAATAAAAAATAGATAAAAAATAGATAAAAACAACATTCAAAATATGGTGAAAAGAATGTCAGAAGTTATAAACTGGCTTCCAGCAATTGGAACTTTAATATTTGGTCTCATTCTTGGATACCTTGGACAAAGGTCTGCACTCTGCTTCTGCGGTGGTATTCGAGATATGATATTAATAAAAGATAGTTGGTTATTCAAGGGTTTAATCGGATTTATTGGAGGCGCCCTTATAACTGCAATATTATTCAGCTTATTAGGTCAATTGCCTACATTCCCATGGATAGTTACAAAAGGATTTACTGCAATACCTGGAGATGCTGCAGGAAGTTTAGGATTAATGCCCCACATCATCGTTACAGTTATTGGCGGTCTTGGTGTTGGTATATTATCCATTATTCAAGGCGGTTGTCCATTCAGAAACTTTGTTATGGCAGGAGAAGGTAATAAAACAGCTATTGCATATGTATTCGGTATGGCAGTAGGTGCTGTAATATTCCACCAATGGGTTACTCCATTAGTACAATCAATATTATCATAATTAATCTACATAAAATATAAAATACCCTATTTTATTCTTTTTAGAATTAGAATTACTTCGACTTATTTCGACTTTTTTCAGATTATAATTTCAGTAATTATAATTTATGTAAAAAATAATTAAAAAATTAAAAACAATTTAATAGTACATATCATAAAATGTATTTTAAAATTTGATTATCAATAATAATTATTTCCATATAGTGTTAATAGAGAATATTTGCACAGATATGTACGGTTAAAATCTCTAAAATTGATGAATAATAATTAATTGACCCCCGCCATTTGGTGAAATTATGATACTAAAAAAATTAAAGAATATTATATCAAAGTCAGAAAATCCAAAAGATTTTGAATCGCAAAATACTTCAAAAAACAAGACAGGTAATGAAAAATTATCTGGAAAAGGGCTATTAATTTTTAAAAACGTTAAAGATACAATAAACTCTGAAAAGATATTGAAAAAGAAAAATTACAATATAAAGGTAGTCGCACCCCCTGCAGAGGTTCGAGAAGGTTGTGATTTAGCTTTGCAATATGAAATAATAGAAAATATAGAAATAATCCGAGAATTAAAAAATAATGATATTGAAGTAATTAAATCCATATCCCTTGAAGAAACTATGTTAAAACCAATAGAACTTGTAAAAATTAAAAAAATTGGTGAACATACGATGTATAGGTCCGGCAATATGAAAATAACGTTGGATAAAAACGGGATAATTACAAATGTTTCGGGAGGCGGTTGTCCTGATGTGCCATATCTTACCATAAAATTGATGAATAAAAATATTTCAGATATCCCAGAACAAGAGCACCCTAAAGAATTGGGGTATTCATTATGTGCATATACGCTCCATAAAGCCTTTGAAAGGGCTAAAAACCACAAACAAAATTAAATCAAGTAGAATAAAATAAATAAAATAAAAAACAGATTATTATTATTATTATTATTATTATAAGTATAATTATAAGTATAATATGTTAATTACACCATATATAATATAATTTTAAAAATATAATTAAAAATTAGGTATTATAAACGATAGGGGGATATCATGGAAAATAATAAATTCTCCGAAATGGTTATTGCTGGAACAATTCCTATTCACGGCTTAGGACTTACAAAAGGAAACGTTGAAATCTCATTCGATAATATAAGGTTTTATAATGAAAACATTCCTGAGAATACGGTTCAAATACCAATTTCTATGGGTACTGCTACATTGATAGCTTCTTGCTATAAAACTCTTCAATATTTTAATAGAAGTAAGGAGTTAATTGCAATACTTGCAGGCGATATTGGAGATGGAGACGGTAGTGCTAAGATATATGACGAAATCAGTCATTTAAATAACAAATTCCTTATTGTACACTACATAAAACCAAAAATATCCGAAATCAGTAGGGTTGATTTTGAAAGAAACTTTGTAGTTGGGGATGCAGGTGGAATGTATGCAGGAAAAGCTGCTGGAATAGGCGATAAATTTAAATTATTCCTGCCAGATGTTGGAGAATTAGCATTTTTAGCAGATAAAGATTCTTCACATCCTGCATATGTAAGGGGCTTTATTTCAGAAGTTGACGATTTAGATGTTGTCAAATTGATAAAAATGGCGTATGAAACTGGCAAAATGCCTGATAATATGATTGTGAAAGGAGAAACAGATTATATTGTTGAAAAAGGTGAAATTATAGCCTCAGTTTCAGAACCAAAACACGCCGCTATGGAGTGTATTGGGGGTACAGGCGACAATTTAACAGGTATAATTTCAGGTTTAATCTACTGCGGTTATGAAATTTCAGAAGCTTGTACATTGGGATGTCTTGTAAATCGAGAAATTGCAAATATGATTAAACCTACTCCGGACACCAAAATTAATGAAATAATTGATGCCATACCTGACGCATTAGATAAAATTATCGAGTAAATATTTTTTAAAATAAAAAATAAAAATAATAAATTCTCTATTTTTTAAAAGATTATCAAATTTAAATATTAAAACAGCGCCCTTTTAAAGAATACTAAATTTAAATTTATTAATTATAAAAAACTTTATATAGTATGAGTGCATAGTTGAATTTGCGTTTAAGATGAAAGGTAAAACAAGAAATCTTAAATTATAATAGGAACATTAGGACAGTGGCTCAGCCTGGTTAGAGTGCTCGGCTGATAACCGAGTGGTCCGGGGTTCGAATCCCCGCTGTCCTACTTTTTATTTTAGACATATTAATTTGTACATATAGATATACAAATATAATATATAAAATTCTATTGAGTATAAAAAGGTTAATAAAAAATCTCATAGGCTAATTAAATAGTTAGATATCTTACAAATAGATAATTATTAATACCATAACCGTGTATTGTATATTAGAAAAATAACAACTTAAAAATTAAATAATTAACATTATAATATCCTACTAAGTTATTAAATATTAATATATACGAAATACTAAGGAAAACCCCTATTTTTTGATACAAATTCCCCCCTTTAATTTTTTTTAATTTTAAAGATATTTAAAAAGAAATAATTGTTTTATTTAGCACATAAGTTATAGTAAATTTTTAAAAATTCCCAAAAATGTTTAAAATTTCTGAAACGCTTATAATCCCTGTTAAGACTGCAGTAATTGATAATATTACAAGCAAAATGTTTAAAACTACAAATCTTACTAAATATGCCATAATCGCTTTTTTCCAAGTTGTTTGAGCTTCTTCTTTTATCAAATAGATAATTACTAAAACTCCCCCAAATAATCCAATAAAAGGTACAAACATTAGTATTATAGATGCTAAAGAGCTATAAACAGAAATTTTTAAAGATTTTATAAAATTTAAATCTATTTTTATCACTTTTGCGCCGAATAACGTTGAAAGTGTATCAATTAATGTATATCCAAGTATTACGAATATACTTGCCACACCCAATATTGAAATTAAATAAAAAATATCCATAATTTCCCGTTTTACCCCATTTTCGTATTATAAATCGTTTGATTCTTGTAATTTTTTCAATTCATTTCTTAATTTTAAATTTTCAACAAAATTAATAAAATCTCCATTTGTTTTTTCGACTAAACTTCTTGAAACGTCTTGTTTTCTTCTTAAATTGTCTATTACGTGGTAATAATCAAATTTCATAATAAAATCATATAAAATTTCCATAACGTCATTATAAAACTCTGCATCGTCCTTATTATCTTTTGAAATACAATCTAAAACTTTTCTACGAAGTTCCCCTATTACATCACATAATCCTAAAATGTAGCTTTCTTTTAACAAAGTACTGCATTCTTTCTTTAAATCTTCATAAGTTGGTATTTTTTTATGAGTTGTTATCATATGGTATACTATTGCTTCCACATACTCTTGTTGTGGGGTACCCAAGTATTTTTTAAATTCAGGAAACTCTACCGTATGACTATGTAAATTATTTAAATCGTTTGTTAATTGATTAAAGGATACTTCTTCGTCTTTCTGTATTTTTCGTATTGTAATTCCGCAATTTCTTACAATATCTCTTGAAAGTTTTAATATTTTTTCTCTTTTTAAATCTTTATTTTCAAAAAAATCAATAAGTTCATTTTGATTATTAAAATTATCGTAATTTAATAAATTTTTTTCCAAGATACCACCGTATGGTCAGTTTTTTTAAGAATAATTTGTAATAATTTATAATAATTAATAATAATACCCAATAATGTACTTAATACTATATTTATGAACAATTATATCTCATTGGGATTATATAATTGTATAATTATATAATTATGTTATACATATTTTGAGTTCAAATTTGAATGGTATTAAAATTTGGTACATAATATTATATCCCATTAAATACTTAACATCATCAAGAGGATATCAATAACAATAGTATGTTAATAATAACATATGGTTTATTACAATACTAACTTTTTGAGTAAACTTTATATATTGTGATACTCTACATTGATAGAGCAACTATATGGAAAACCTGAAAAGGCGTGAGCCATCAATAGGTTGCTTTTATTTTGCAATATTTTAAATATCTATAATATATAATATGTTAAAATATTTGAAAATAAACTTTCAAAAAACTTAAAACACTTATAAAAGCTATTAAAACTTAAATAAGTTGTTAGCTATTATTGTATATTTATTAAAGGTGTAAACACGCAATTTCATCAATATTTTAATATTTTAATGAAATGTCGTATAAATATACAATAAGTTAAAAAAGTAATTAATAACAATAACTGACGATAACCTAATAATTACACTATGGGGTTAATTATAAGGAGGTTAGAATATGGGTATGAAAAAAAATAGACCTCGTAGAGGTTCTTTAGCATTTAGCCCAAGAAAAAGAGCTAAAAGAATCGTTCCAAAAATCAGGTCATGGCCTGTTGACGAAAAAGTGAGACTCCAAGCTTACCCTGTATATAAAGCTGGTGTAACACACGCTTTATATGTTGAAAACAACCCAAAAAGTCCAAATGCTGAGCAAGAAGTAGCATCCCCTGTAACTGTTTTAGAAACTCCAAATATCACAATCGCTGGTATCAGAGTTTACAAAAAAGATACAAATGGATTAAAAGTATTGACAGAAGTTTGGGCTCCTGAATTAGACCAAGAATTAGCAAGAAAATTGACTGTTGCTAAAAAAGAATTGAAATCAGTTGATACATTAGACTCATTAATTAACGAAATTGTTGATGTAAGAGTAATTGTATACACAATTCCTAAAGAGACAGCAATAGCTAAGAAAAAACCTGAAGTAGTTGAAATTAGAGTTGGCGGCAGTAGCGTTGACGAAAGATTAAACTATGCAAAAGGTATTCTCGGTCAAAAATTGTCAATCAACGACGTATTTGAAGCTGGAGAAATCATCGATACTGTAGCTGTAACCAAAGGAAAAGGTTTCCAAGGTTCAGTTAAAAGATGGGGCATCAAAATACAATTTGGTAAACACCAAAGAAAAGGTGTAGGTAGACACACAGGTTCAATCGGTCCTTGGAGACCAAGAAGAGTTATGTGGTCAGTACCATTACCTGGTCAGATGGGTTTCCACCAAAGAACTGAATATAACAAAAGAATATTCAAAATTGGTGCAGAAGGAACAGAAGTTACACCGAAAGGTGGATTCTTAAACTACGGTGTACTTAAAAATGGATACGTTTTAGTAAAAGGTACCGTTCAAGGTCCTGCTAAAAGATTAGTTATGATAAGAGGCGCTATTAGAGCACCTGTTGATAAATTCGGATTACCTGAAATTACATACATCAGCACCGAATCAAAACAAGGAAACTAATCAAATTAACGTTTCAAATTAGATAGATTATGAATAATATATTCATTAACGCTAAGAAGAAAATTCATTAAATCAATCACCTATAAATAAAACACGAGCAGGTGTAAATTTATGAACGCAAAAATATTCAACTTAGATGGTTCTGAAAAAGGAGAAGTAGCAATACCATCCGTATTCAGTGCAGAATACAGACCTGACTTGATTAAAAGAGCTGTAATTTCATCATTGACCGCAAAATTACAACCAAAAGGTTCAAATTTATTAGCTGGTCATAGAACTTCCGCTAAATCAATCGGTAAAGGTCATGGTAGAGCAAGAGTTAGAAGAACCGCTCAAGGTGGTGGAGCATTTGTTCCTCAAGCTGTTGGCGGTAGAAGAGCACACGGACCTAAAGTAGAAAAGATTTTATTAGAAAGAATCAACAGAAAAGAAAGATTAAAAGCTTTACAAAGTGCTATTGCTGCAAGTGCAAACGTAGAAATTGTTAAAGCAAGAGGACACATCATACCTGATGTTCCGGCATTACCTTTAATCGTAAGTGAAGAATTCGAAAGTATTGTGAAAACAAAAGATGCTTTAGATGTATTCAAAGCTTTAAAATTAGATGCAGATTTAACGAGAGCTAAAGAAGGTATCTCAATTAAAGCTGGTAAAGGTAAATTAAGAGGAAGAAAATACAAAAAACCAAGAAGTGTTTTGGTTGTTGTATCAAAAGCTTGCGATGCTGTTAAAGCTTCCAAAAACATTGCAGGTGTTGATGTAATCACAGCTGATGACTTAGGTACTATGCACATAGCACCAGGTACTGCAGCAGGTAGATTAACACTCTGGACTGAAGGAGCTATCGAAGCATTAAGAGAAAAATTCGAATAATCATTCTATTTAATTTAATTAATTTATTATTCGATTATTTATCAATGGTTAAAAATTGCAAATTGCAACAAGTTGAATAAAATCTAATAAATTTAATCGAAATATGAAAATAGAAATATAATATTTTATTATAATTCTACATATGCGTATAAAATTTAAATTAGATTTGATTTGTCTTAAAGTTTGCAATTATTTGGTCAAAGTAGACTTTGAGGTGAATGGCAATGGATGCCTTTGACGTAATTAAAACACCTATTATCAGTGAAAAAACAATGAAACTGATAGAGGAAGAAAACAAGATTGTATTCTATGTGGAAAGGAAAGCCACAAAAGAAGACGTTAAAAAAGCTATGAAAGAGTTATTCGAAGTTGAAGCTAAAAGCATTAACACAGAAATAACCCCGAAAGGACTTAAAAAAGCTTACATTACATTAAAAGAAGAATATGATGCAAGTGAAGTAGCTGCAAACTTAGGTATTTACTAATTTTACTTAGCATTTTGCAAATATACGAAAAAGGAAATTCAGATAATTCGTTTATTGATAAACTATGCAATTCGCAATACGTTTGTTAAAAGATGAAAAAGTATTGAATTTCGCCCTAAGTGGTAAATCCTATCGTAAAAGATGAAAACAAGTAAAATCAGATTACTCAAACACACACTTGTAGATACAATCGATGGTGATATAAATGGGTAAAAGACTAATATCCCAAAATAGAGGTAGGGGGACTCCTAAATATACATCCCCATCTCACAAAAGAAAAGGCGCAGTTAAATACAGAGCATACGACGAATCAGAGAAAACCGGCAGTGTTGTAGGTGCTTTAATCGACGTATTACACGACCCTGGAAGAAGCGCTCCTGTTGGAAAAGTAAGATTTGAAAATGGTGAAGAAAGATTAGTTTTAATCCCTGAAGGTAAAAAAGTTGGGGATGAAATTGCTTGTGGTATCAGTGCAGAAATCAAGCCTGGTAACGTATTGCCTTTAGCTGAAATACCTGAAGGTATTCCTGTATACAACATTGAAACTATTCCTGGAGACGGTGGTAAATTAGTAAGAGCTGGTGGTTGCTACGCTCACGTTGTTTCACACGACGTAGGTAAAACAATTATCAAATTACCATCTGGATATCCAAAAGTTTTAAATCCATCATGTAGGGCTACAATTGGTGTAGTTGCTGGTGGTGGAAGAAAAGAAAAACCTCTTTTGAAAGCAGGTAAGAAATTCCACGCTTTAAGTGCTAAAGCTGTTGCTTGGCCAAGAGTTAGGGGTGTTGCAATGAACGCAGTAGACCACCCTTACGGGGGAGGTAGACACCAACACACAGGTAAACCTACAAGCGTTTCAAGACACACATCACCAGGTAGAAAAGTTGGTCACATAGCTTCAAGAAGAACTGGTGGCAAGAGATAATTGCGCTAATCAGTTAATCATTTATGCTTAAGATTAACAATTATAAAATGATTGATTATTATTACTAAGGTGAATAAACATGGCCAGACAAAAAAAGTTTAGTGGAAAAGGCGGCAAAAGAAAAAAGTCAACTAAACAAAATGTGGCTCCTAGAAGAAGAGTAGAATTCAAATACAAAGGATACACATTAGAACAGTTGCAAGAAATGCCTGTAAAGAAATTCATGGAAATAATTCCTTCAAGACAAAGAAGAACTATGAAAAGAGGAATTACTGCAAACCAAAGAAAATTGGTTATGAAAATTAAAAAGGCAAGAAAACTCGTAAATAGAGGAAAAGACCCAAGAGTTATCAGAACACACTGCAGAGACTTTGTGATTACTCCTGAAATGATTGGATTATCATTCGGTATTTACAACGGTAAAGCCTTCAAAGAAGTAAAATTAGTTGAAGAAGCTGTTGGTAGATTCTTAGGAGAATTTGCACCAACAAGAGCTGTAGTTCAACACGGTTCCCCAGGTATGGGTGCTACAAGAGGTTCAATGTTCGTACCGATTAAATAAGGTACTTACATACCCAAATCTTATTTTTTTCAATTTTTAAAACAAATTAAAACTACTTTAAAAAAATATTATAATATATTATTTAAGTTATATTACTTAATTTATATTATTTTTATATTATTTAATCGATAAATTCAGATATAAGGATTATTAGAATAATTCCCATAAAATAGTAATAAATTATATTGTATCCAATTTGAGGAATAAACAATATTGTAAAAGGTATTGTAAAAATACCCAAATAAATATATTTTTCCAAAAGATTATTTAAAACTTTTTTACCCATATAATCACTCGAACTTTAAATGAAACAACTAATATAAAACTAAAAAATAAAAATTTAAATAAAAATTTAAATAAAAAATAAAGTTAATTATTATAATTTACCTTCTAAACCTGTTATTCTCAATCCAGTTCCTTTAGCTTTGTATTTTATATTCAATTGAACTAAAAGCGGAGTTATCTGTTCGATATATCTTGAAATTTCTAATTTTCCGCAATCAATACCATTTACACCGTTGATTGTATTTGCAAGTTCCACAACTGTTTTATTTGCTTCTTTATCATCACCTGCAATCAATACATCACAATTGATAGGATTTTCTAAATCACATAAACACTTATGGCATACATTATGGAAACCACTTACCACAGTTGATTCTGGTAAATATGCTTGCACCATTTCAGCTACGGAGCCTTGTGGACAAGTGATTACTCTTGTAGGTTTATCTCCAAATGCACTTGCTAATGGAACCATTAAAGAAACTACTATTTTACCTTTTAAAGCGTCTTTCAAATCTTTTAATGTTGAAATAGTGTATTCAAACGGTAATGATAAAAGTACCACGTCAGCTTCTTTTGCAGCATCTAAATTTGTCATTGCATTTATAGATATGTTTTTTGTATCTTTTGATTGTACTGTGGATAAACGTTCCATTGCTTCTTTTGCAGCTTCGATTGCTTTTTCTTCTTTTCTTGAACCAATGATTACTTCATTAGCTTCATTCATTGCAAATCTCATTGCAAGACCTAATCCTTGGTCGCCTGTTCCGCCCAATATTGCTACTTTCATAATTTCACCGACTTAATCTTTTTGGTTAACTCATTGATACTGCATATTTAGATTATATTTACATAATACAATATTCATTATATAATTTACTGATAAATTAAATCAAATAAATTGATTAAGTATTAATTAATATCTTTCAAAATTTCTGATATAATACGCCTACTTTCAACTGCATCATCTATACTTCTACATTCCAAACTATAAATTCCGTTATAATTAATGTCGTTTAAGTTTGTAAAGACGGCTTCTAAATTAATATTACCCTCTTTTAGTTTAAGGTGAGAATCGTCAGTCCCATCATTATCGTGAATATGAGTATGAACTATACCTTTACCAATATTGTTTAATTCAGCGATGTAATCCTCAGTATTTAAGTTTGACAACTCTTTGCAAGTATTTGCATGACCAATATCGAATGTAATACCCAAACTATTTGAATCAATTCCTTTTGTAAGCAGTTCTAATTCTTCGGGTGTAGTTCCTAAAACACCAAAAAAGTTAGGCATATTTTCCAAACCGATTGTTATATCGTAAGTTTCAGCCACTTCCACTAATTTTTTTATCGAATTACTATTCCTTTCGATTACTCGCTCCTTATAATCTTTCCAAAGATATGGAATATAACCCGGGTGTACAGTCACGATTTTAGAGTTTGTTTTTGAAGCAAAATCTATTGCCTCGATTATACTGTCTACGGTCACTTTTGAAACCTTGTCATTTAATGAAGCAGGGTTTAAATCAGTAAATGGGGCGTGTACTACAGTTTCCAAACCTTTTTGACATTTTTTCATTTCACAATGTTTTAAATTTAAAATATTATCCATTTTACAGTCTGCTTCTGCGTGAGTACCTTCAAAAACTATTTCCCAAGAATCAAAGTTATATTTGCTTATTTTTTCTAAGGAAGATACTATATCATCGTGTATATATACAAGTGAAGATAATCCACACTTATTATTAAATTTACCAAAATTAAAAGATTGATTTTCCATTTTATCACTATAAATTTTAAAATTAATACATTTAAATAGTATTTCATTGCAATGAATGTATTTAATAGATTAAATATTATTGAATATCTTAAGTATATTAATAATTAAACTACATAATATAAAAAATATATTAATAATTATAAGTTATAATTAAAAATATAATTAAAAATACAGTAATAAGATTAGATATATAAATTAAATTATAAAACGGTGAAATTATGCAATATCATTTAAAAACCCCTATTTCAAAAGAAGATATTAAAAAATTAAACGTTGGAGATATTGTTTATTTATCTGGCAATATATGCACTGGGAGAGACGAAGCACATATTACTGCAATAGAAGAAGAAAAACCCCCTGTTGATTTAAAAAATGGCGTAATATATCACGCAGGCCCCATAATGAAACAGAAAAAGACAGAAACGGGAAAAACAACTGATGAATGGGAATGTGTGGCAATTGGTCCAACCACGTCAGCACGTATGAATAAAACTGAAAAAAAATTTATAGAAATTACTAATATTTCGGCGATTATCGGAAAAGGGGGAATGTCTGACGACTTATTAAGTGTTTTTGAAGAACATTCCGTCGTTTACTTATCAGCACCTGGTGGATGTGCTGCATTACTTGCAGAAAGTGTTAAAAAAGTTGAATCAGTCCATAAACTAAATTTGGGGATTCCAGAAGCTTTTTGGAGTTTAAAAGTTGAAGAATTTGGTCCTTTGGTTGTTTCGATGGATAGCCATTGTCAAAGTTTATATAAAAATGTAAATAAAAATGTTGAAAAAAATTTAAAAGAAATAAAAGAGTTAATTTAAAAATAAAATAATTTTTAGTTTATTAGCTTATTATTTTATTAATTTATTATTTTATTAATTTATTATTTTTATTAGTTTAATTATTCTTTATACATAATTTGTCTCATAATTTTACCCATTTGACCGCCCATTTTTAGCATTTTACCACGTTTTAAGTTTGAGAAAGCATTTTTAGTAGTTTGGTAATATTTTAATAATTCTTTTACCTCTTCCTGTTTTGCTCCTGCCCCTCTTGCAATTCTTTGCATTCGTGAAGTTTTAATTAGTTCTGGGTTTTCCTTTTCTTCTTCAGTCATAGAATCCATTAAAATTTTATAACGTTTCAATTTTTGCTCTGTTAAACTTGCTGCCTCTTTTGGCATTGATGCACCCATTCCTGGTATCATACTTAATATTTGTTTCATTGGCCCCATTTTTGAGATTGTTTCTAATTGGGAATATAATTCAACCAATGTAAACTTACCCTTAAGTATTGCTTCGATATCTTCTTCGTTTGCTTCTTCTACGATATCATCGGTTTTTTCAAGTAAACTGTCTAAATCACCCATACCTAAAAGTCGGGATATAAATTTTTTAGGTTCAAATGTTTCTAAATCGTCTACACCCTCACCAGTACCAATAAATTTAATAGGAGCGTTTATTTCAGCTACCGCACTTAAAGCACCACCACCTTTTGCAGAACCGTCTAATTTAGTAACTAAAATACTACCGATATCTTCCACGGCGTCCTTAAATGCTTTAGCTTGGTTTTTAGCCTGTTGTCCCAAAGTACCATCAATAACCAAAACAATTTCTTTTGGATTTAGTTCATCTTTTAATTCTTTCATTTCCGTTAAAAGACCAGATTCTTCTTTGTGCCTACCTGCAGTATCAATAATAAATACATCTGCTTTTTTTAGCTTATTTAAACCATCTTTAGCTATTTCTATAGGAGTTTTGGTTCTTGTTTCGTCACCATAAAGAGGAACATTTATTTTTTCAGCGAGCTGTTGTAATTGCTTATATGCCGCAGGTCTGTAAACATCTGCTGCAATTAAAGCGGGTTTTAAACCTCTTTTTTGGATTAATCTTGCTAATTTTGCGGAACTTGTAGTTTTACCACTCCCTTGGATACCAACCAACAAAATTATTGATTTTTTTGAAGGGTCTAAGTCTAACTTTTGAGGCTCATTTCCAATCAATTGTACAAGTTCATTGTAAACTATTTGGATAATGTGTTCCTTTTTTGTTAAACCTTTTGGAGGATTTTCTTCTATCGCTTTCTTTTCAATATCCTTACTCATTTTTAAAACAAGCTTAACATTAACGTCCGATTGAATTAAAGCTTTTTGGATATCCTTTATAACTTCTTTAATTAATTTTTTATCCACTAATGTTGCACTTTTTATTTTATTTAGTGCAGTTGAAATATTTTGACCCAATTTGTCAAGCATAATTTCACCAATTAATTATTACATATAAATATTACAGATTACTGTTTAAAATCCTAATACTTTTGATAAGTTTAATAATTTGATACGTTGATATTATGAGTATATTATTCAATATATTATATAATTATAATGATATTATTTTAAATTATAGTAAACTAATTAAATTAGTTTAAAAAAGAAATATGTTAAATTTCATATTATTAATGTTAATATTACTATTAATGTTAAATTATTCATCGCCCCAACGTTTAACTAAATTGTTTTTAACATCTAAAGTATCTAAAATTCGTCCCACAGTGAAATTTATAATATCATCGACTGTTTTAGGGAAACTATAAAATGCAGGTACTGGTGGCATTATAATTACACCCAATTTCGATAATTTAGTCATATTTTCCAAATGAATTGCATTTAAGGGTGTTTCTCGAGTAATCAACACTAATTTTCTGTGCTCTTTTAAACAAACATCACATACTCTTGCAATTAAATTGTCTGCATAACCATTTGCAACTGCTGAAACCGATTTCATAGAACAGGGTATCACTATAGCAGAATCAAATTTATGGGAGCCTGACGCTATCGGGGCATAAAAATCGTCTTCCAAATAATAATTATCCGCTAATTTATAAAATTCATCTATTTCTATATTTAATTCATATTTTATTGTAGAAATACCCATTTTTGAAACTACTAACGATGTGATTATCGAATCATCTTTTTTTAGCTCTTCCAACAACCTTTTTGCATAAATTGCACCACTGGCGCCTGTAATACATACTACAATTTCTTTTCTATTGTTTGAGTTTTCCATATTTTCAGCTCAATTTTTTCAAAATATAAGTTCTAAAATATAAAACAGTTTTAAAAAGTTTCTTTATCGTTATATTTATCTTATAAATTACAATATTATGTTTATTCGATAAATAAATTATAGCCAATATTTTGTAAAATATAATAATTTTGTAAAATATATTTACATATAATCATACTTATAATTATAAAATTATCAATAAATTATAAATTATAAATTATCTAAAAAAGCTCTGAGTTTAAAATATATGCGAGGGAAGGGATTCGAACCCTCGAACTCCTACGAGACTAGACCCTCAATCTAGCGCCTTTGACCAGGCTCGGCGACCCTCGCACTAAAACAGTGTATAATACATATTATGCTTGTTATACCGTAGTATATCAATTATTAATCATTATGAGGTATATAACTTAATTACATAGTTTAATCATATCTTTAAATATATATAGTTTTCGCTAAATAGTTTAAAAATAAATAGATTACTTAATAAATCCATAAACTTATATATTTGGGTATTTTACGTAATAGAAAACTATATATAGATGTTTTGAGTATGTTAAAGTAGCCAAGATGAATTAGTGGGTTTACGATGAAAAGGTGGAGATTTGCCGAGGTGGCTTAGGCTGGTTATAGCGCTCGGCTCATACGGAAAATACTCAGGGATTTAATTCCCTGGGTCCTGGGAAACCGAGAGGTCGGGGGTTCGAGTCCCCCCCTCGGCATTTTTATTTTAGGTAAATTAATTTGTATATTTGAATATACTAATAAAGAAAATTAAAAATTTAAAAAATAAAAGATAATCTAAAAAATAAGGTATAAAGAAAATTAAAAATAAAAAATAAAAAAATTAATTATTTACTTTTTATGGGAGTTCCAAAGAAATTTATTTTATCAATCAATTCATTAAAACATTCCTTTTCAAATTCTATTGCTTGCTCTTTTGTATAAACTCCACTAACTTCTCCATCGAGTGTTAATTTATCAACACCCCGTAATACGATTCTATCGCTTCCGTCTTTCTTTAATATATCTTCCATATCCCTATCGTGAACTAATGCTCTTGAAGGAATTAATACAGTATCCTTTAATTCAGTTAAATCAATTGTTTCTAAATCTTTTTTAGTAATAAGGTCTGAAATATCTTTATTAACTTTTATAACGTTTATCGGCGTATCTTTAAAAAGTTCTGAGAGGAATATATACGATACTGAACCCGTAATAATCGTTGCTTCGGATTTTATACTATTTTTTAAATTATTTATTGTTTCTTCATCTTTCATTATAGCAAATGGCGTATCAGTAATAGGGTCATAAACTGGCGTTCCTGAAAGTCTTACTTTATCCCCGTACGTATTGTACATTTCTTCTACAACATTTCTAAATTCCTCTATTGTTTGAACTTCAATCTCTTCAATTAAAGGCTCATTCTCAAATATCAACCCATTTTCTATTTTATTTGCAAATCTCATCAAAATTATAGCATTTGCACCCCAATCTATTAAATCGGATATTGTTTTTTTCAAAATTTCCCCATCATTAACGCCAGGAACTACAATTATGGCACAATGGGTTTCACAATGTTTACAGAAGTGCTTTAAACATTCGATTGAAACGTCAGGGTCTTTATCATTCATCCATTCTTTTCTAAGTTGTTTATCTGTTGCAAATACTGAAAATGTCACTTCATCAACGCCATAATCAACCATATTTTTTGCAGATTGCAAACTTTTTATTCCTTTTCCAGAAGTATAGCCTAAATGTATTTTTAAACCCATATTTGCTATTTCTCGGCAAAGTTCCTCCAAATAAGGGTAATAACTTGTATCCCCACCACTTGTGATATTTATTTTATCATATCGTTTAAACATTAAAGAGTCCTGTATTTGTTGAATTGCAAAAGGTAAAGGTATAAAATCGCCATTGATTTCCCTTATTGAGTTAGTACAATAATCACAACCTATACGGTAAGTACATTGTCCACAACCCAAAGGTTCAGGATTTTTGAAATTTACTTTTCTAAAATAGCAAAATTTACAAAAGCCCCCACAATTTTTACCCGGTTCTCCTTTTAAATCTATTAAAAGCTGTGTTTTTAAGTTGTCATTCTTTTGGTCGTTTTTTCGCTTCTCATTTGCCATTTGGAAAGGGTCAAAAAAGTCCATATCATTAAAATCGTTTAAATTATCAAAGTCAAAATTTTTCATAAAATCACATAAACATAATTGATTATCTGTAAGTATAATTTGATTGTAGTTTAATTATAATTTATTTATATTTTTATCATAATATTATTTATCATAATATTGTTATATTGAATATAAATTAATTGTTATTGAGTATAGGTAGGATATTACCAGGTATGGAATTACAAAGTATAATCAATCGTATGAATATATAATATTATATTACTAATTCATAATACTAAAATACGATAATTTAATACTTATAGGATGATTTGTAATACATTATTGAAAAATTTTTTATATATTCTCAATACTTCAGTTTAGTTTTAATTATTTTTGAAAGTATTAAAAAATCTTTAAAAAATAGGGGATGGTAATAAAAAACGCCTTGTTTGTAATATACTATCGAAAACGAATTATTTATGCGAATATTGATATAATACTTAAATTAAATATAATATTTAGATATTGGGATATAATAATTACATATTTTAAAAAAATCTTCTATTTTCATCTTAATTTTATATATTAAAGGCTAATTTTTCAATATTTTATCGCAAACTATTGTGTTAATTACATCAAATATATAAACTTTTCTATTTAAAGCTAATGAAAAAGTGAATATATACACATAGAGTAATGTTATGATGTATATATCAAAAAAATAGGAGTGATTCCTATGGTAAAGTATGAAGATAAGATATGTCTATTTGATGCGAAAGGAAACCAAGTAGCAGAAGATGTACCATTGGAAGCTATCAGCCCATTAAATAACCCAACTATAATGGGGATGGTTAAGAACATTAAAAGAACCGTGGCGGTTAACTTAGCTGGTGTTGAAGATTCATTGGCTAAAGGTAAAATCGGCGGTAAAGGTTGCCAGGTTCCTGGTAGAGCTATAGAGTTAGACGTTGTAAGTGATGCGGAAGCTATCGCTGACAAAGTAAAAAGCATATTACAAGTATCAGCTGGTGATGATACCGAAGTTAAGTTAATTAACGGCGGTAAACAAATGGCTGTGCAAGTACCTACAAAAAGATTAGATGTTGCTGCAGAATACTCAGTATCAATGTTAGCTACAGGTATGGCTTTAAAAGAAGCTATTATCACTAACTTCAACGTTGATATGTTTGACGGTTCAACAGTACACTCAGCTATCATGGGTCAATATCCACAAGATATGGACTACGCTGGTGGAAACATTGCATCATTATTAGGTGCTCCATCAAAATTAGAAGGTTTAGGATACGCTTTAAGAAATATCCCTGTAAACCACGCAGTAGCTACAACTAAAAAGAGCTTAATGAACGCTATCGCATTCTCATCAGTTTTAGAACAAACAGCTATGTTCGAAATGGGAGATGCAGTTGGTTCATTTGAAAGACAGCACTTATTAGGTTTAGCTTACCAAGGATTAAACGCTAACAACTTAGTGATTGAATTAGTTAAAGCTAATGCAAACGGTACAGTTGGTTCAGTTGTTAACAGTATCATTGAAAAAGCAATCGCAGATGGCGTTATTGTTGTAGACAAAACCTTAGGTTCAGGATTCAACATGTACAAACCTGCTGATGTAAACAAATGGAACGCATACGCTGCTGCTGGTTTAGTTGCTGCAGTTATGGTTAACTGTGGTGCTGCTAGAGCTGCACAAAACGTTGCTTCAACTATTTTATACTACAACGACATTATTGAGTACGAAACTGGTTTACCTGGTGTAGATTACGGTAGATCAATGGGTACTGCAGTAGGATTCTCATTCTTCTCACACTCTATTTACGGTGGTGGAGGACCAGGTATCTTCAACGGTAACCACGTTGTAACAAGACACTCAAAAGGATTTGCTATACCTCCTGTATGTGCAGCTATGTGTATGGACGCTGGTACACAGATGTTCTCACCTGAAAAAACTTCAGCATTAGTTGGTACAGTATACTCAGCATTTGATGAATTCAGAGAACCTTTAAAATACGTAATTGAAGGTGCTTTAGAAGTTCAAGATAAACTCTAATTAGATATTTGAATTTTATTAAATTATGACTAATAAATTCCGAAAATCTAATTTCTAAATTTTATATTACTGATAAAAATCGATTAAATTAGTAAAAATATAAAAAAGGACAATGATAAACTATAATTGTAAATTATATTATGAATTGTGTTTAATTATATTTTGAAATAATCGAATAATAGGTAAAAAAATGATTGAAATTGAAGTCTTTCCACATAGGTTCTTAAAAGCCACTACTACGGAAAAATTCCTAAATAGTGCTTATAAGTTAGAAACCGTTCAAAGAGTAATACTACATGGCGAATCCTTACCTCAAAAAGTTGGTTATGGACCTGCAAAAGGGGCACCCGTTAATCACAGTGAGAGGAAACTCATCAATGTGAATGGTGTCGAAGTTCAATTAACCTTACAAGTAGGTAGATTTTGGATATTATTAGACAATGAAAATGAATTGTCTAAAATTGATGAAATTTGTAATGAATTATTCCCATTCGGATACAGAGTATCAGAAGGAAGATTTATAAAAGATTCACCAACAGTTACTGACTACTTGAAATACGGTGAAAGTTTCGTAAATAGCATTGATAAAAGAATGCTTGGTGTTACAGACCCAAGAAGTAGATTTGAGAACTCCGTTTCACTTATTCCTAAAAGCGAAAAGGGTGAATAATTTGCCAGTAGGTAGGAGAGAGCAGATTGTTGACTGTAGAGCTGTAATGGGATTAGGCCAAGGTGGCGGATTAGCTCAGAGAGGAACCTTTGCTGAAGGTCTAAAAAATGATGTTGTAGTAGTTGCAATGTCACCCGGCAGACGACATATCACAAAACCTGTTTGCGAAATTACCTATGGAATCAGAGAATCTGGTATTCAAACAAGTGTACTTGTACTAAATGCAGGTAGCGGACTTCCAGCAGATGCACCAAATAGTTTAGGTTCAACTTTTGGTTTAAAACCTGAGGAAGTAGAGCAAGTAAATAGGCATAAATTATGCGTTATTCACTTTGGAAACGTTAAAAGCCACGTTGTTTATAAAGCAAGGTTGTTTTTAAGACACGTTAACATACCTACGATAGTTGTTTGCCAGACACCTATTGATATGGAAGACTTTGCTAAAATCGGAATTAAAACTGCTGATGTAATCCCAGTAGAACCTAAAACTAAAGGAACTATTGTTGAAATAGTTACTGGAGTTGTAAGAGGAGAATCATCACCACAATCTAAAATTGATGAAATTATTGAAAAAATAAAAAAACACTTGAAATAAGGTGATCTTATGGCATACAAGCCTCAGTTCTACCCTGGTGCAACAAAAGTTGCTGAGAACAGAAGAAATCACATTAACCCAGCGTTTGAATTGGAAAAATTAAGAGAAATTCCAGATGAAGATGTTGTTAAAATAATGGGTCACAGACAACCAGGTGAAGATTACAAAACCGTTCACCCACCTTTAGAAGAAATGGACTTAGCTGAAGACTACGTAAGAGATTTAGTAGAACCTATCAGCGGTGCAAAAGAAGGACACAGAATTAGATACATTCAGTTTGCAGACTCAATGTACTTTGCTCCATCACAACCATACGACAGATCAAGACTCTACATGTCAAGATTTAGAGGAGTAGATTGTGGTACATTATCAGGAAGACAAGTTGTTGAGTTAAGAGAAAGCAACTTGGAAGCTATCTCTAAAAACTACTTAGTTGACACAGAGTTATTTGACCCTGCTACAACAGGTATTAGAGGAGCTACTGTACACGGGCACTCATTAAGATTAGATGAAAACGGAGTAATGTTCGATGCATTACAAAGATACGAGTTTGACGAAGCAACAGGACACATATTATATGTTAAAGACCAGGTTGGAAGACCATTGGACGAACCTGTTGATGTAGGAGAACCAGTACCTCAAGAAAAATTAAAAGAAATTACAACAATCTACAGAAAAGATGGCGTTGCTATGAGAGACGACATGGAAGTTGTAGAAGTTGTTAAAAGAATACACAGAGCAAGAACACTTGGTGGATACTGTCCACTCAATGAAATCTTCGACGCATACTTATAATTAAATACACCACCCTTACGGGAGAAAAACCTCTCATAAATCTTGAGGTGAACCTATATGGAAGCTGAAAAAAGATTATTCTTAAAAGCATTAAAAGAAAAGTTTGAAGAAGACCCTAAAGAAAAATTCACCAAGTTCTATACATACGGTGGATGGCAACAATCAGAAAGGAAGAAAGAATTCTTTGCAGAAAACGAAAGAATTGTTGCTGAGAAAAGGGACGGAATTCCTATGTACAACCCAGATATTGGTGTACCTTTAGGACAAAGAAAATTAATGCCTTACAAAGTTTCAAACACTGATTCATATGTAGAAGGCGATGACTTACACTTTATGAACAACGCTGCAATCCAGCAATTATGGGACGATATCAGAAGAACTGTTATCGTAGGTATGGATACAGCTCACATGGTTCTTGAAAAAAGATTGGGTGTAGAAGTAACTCCTGAAACAATCAACGAGTACATGCACACAATTAACCACTCACTCCCAGGGGGAGCTGTTGTTCAAGAGCACATGGTAGAAGTTCACCCTTCATTAGCTTGGGACTGTTATGCTAAGATATTCACCGGTGACGATGAATTAGCTGACGAATTAGACGACAGATTTGTAATCAACATTAACAAATTGTTCCCTGAAGAACAAGCTGAAGAATTAAAAGCTGCTATCGGTAAAAAAACATACCAGGTATCAAGAGTACCTTCACTCGTTGGTAGAGTATGTGATGGTGGTACCATCTCAAGATGGTCTGCAATGCAAATTGGTATGTCTTTCATTACAGCATACAAATTATGTGCTGGGGAAGCTGCAATTGCTGATTTCTCATACGCTGCTAAGCACGCTGACGTTATTCAGATGGGTAATGCTTTACCTGGAAGAAGAGCAAGAGGTCCAAACGAACCTGGTGGAGTTAGATTCGGTATCTTATCAGATGTTGTACAAACAACAAGAGTTAGCGACGACCCTGTTGAGCAATCATTAGAGGTAGTTGCAACTGGTGCTGCTTTATACGACCAAATCTGGCTTGGTTCATACATGTCTGGTGGTGTAGGATTCACACAATATGCTACAGCATCATACACAGATGACATCTTAGATGACTTCTCATACTACGGATTAGACTACGTAGAGAAAAAATACGGAAGATGCGGAACAAAAGCTACAATGGATGTAGTTGAAGATATCGCTTCAGAAGTTACACTCTATGCATTAGAACAATACGATGAATACCCAGCATTATTAGAAGACCACTTCGGTGGCTCACAAAGAGCTGCTGTTGCTGCTGCTGCAGCTGGTATTTCAACATGTATGGCAACCGGTAACTCAAACGCTGGTGTTAACGGCTGGTACTTATCACAAATATTACACAAAGAATACCACAGCAGACTTGGATTCTACGGTTATGACTTACAAGACCAATGTGGTGCTTCAAACTCCTTAGCAATAAGAAACGACGAAGCTTCACCATTGGAATTAAGAGGTCCTAACTACCCTAACTATGCAATGAACGTAGGTCACCAAGGTGAATACGCTGGTATTGCACAGTCTGCACACTCAGCTAGAGGAGACGCATTCGCAACAAACGCATTAATTAAAGTTGCATTTGCTGACCCTTCATTAGTATTCGACTTCACTAAGCCAAGAAAAGAAATGGCTAGAGGTGCTTTGAGAGAATTCGAAGCTGCTGGTGAAAGAGACGCTATATTACCTGCTAAAATTTAATTTAGTAAATAATATGGTTTAAAAAAATTAAGGAAACCTTTTATGGTTTCCTTTTTTTATATATTTTAAAAATTGTTATGTAATAGATAACAATTATAATTAAAGTTAATCAAATTCAATTTTTGTTTAATAACTATGATATAAAAAAGTGTTAAAATTAATTATTTTTATTTGTATAATTTATTAGTCTTATGACATACGGATATGATACAAATTAAATCATAATATAATTATAATACTAAAAATAAAATATATGTTGATGTTAAATTTACGTAAAATTATGCAATATTAACATCTATTATTAATGAGTACATAGTACATTATAATATTTAAAAAGTAAAATATATTTAATAAAAAAATCTTTAATTAAATTAAAGAGTTTTTTAATTGTATTTTTGGATATTAACGTCATTTTACTTATTAATGAAATGGAAAGTAATATATATCATATAAATAAATAATATTTGAATAGTTAACACCATTAAATGTTTAAAGAAATGTTTAACGAATTCTTAAAATATTTAATTAACAAATAGCCAATATTACCTTAATCAATGAGGTGAAAGAAATGGATCCAACATTATTAACCCTTGGAGCCTTAGCCTTGGCAGGTGCTGCGGCAACTGTTTCAGGTTGTGCGGAAGACTTAGAATCAGATGTAGGTTCACAGTCAAACCCTAACTCTCAGGTGCAATTAGGTCCCCAAATGGGTAACATACACAGATATTTCAACAAAGCTATCTCCGGTGAACCTGTATCCTACGGTTTATACGTAGCGGTTGCAGGAGCTGTAGCATGGGCTTTAATGAATGCAGGATACAATCCAATCTTAGGTTTAATAGTAGGTTCAGGAGTAGGTGCAATTACTCACGGTGCATACTCATTAAGCGCATACTTAGGTAGGATTGTTGGTCAGTCCAAAAACTTCAACCAACCAGTTTATATGGACGTTATAAGTACACACATGGGTCCTATGATGGGACACGGTTTTATAGCAATTTTCACTATGTTATTAGCAGCTTACTTAGCTACATTAGCATTAGGTAATCCATTCCCATTGCCATTGGTAGCTTTAATCTTCGGTATCACAGTTGGTGCTATCGGTTCATCAACCGGGGATGTCCACTATGGTGCTGAAAGAGAATACC
The DNA here is from genome assembly GCF_024807655.1 of Methanococcus voltae. Taxonomy (NCBI): domain Archaea; kingdom Methanobacteriati; phylum Methanobacteriota; class Methanococci; order Methanococcales; family Methanococcaceae; genus Methanococcus; species Methanococcus voltae. Next base: position 287,396 of record NZ_JANUCR010000001.1, read on the forward strand.
AAAAATACGCTTTCGGTGGTGGTATTCCTGTTGCTAACCAAGGTGACATTGATATTAAAGCAGAAACTGGTATTAGAAATGGTTTAGATTCATCATACTTCTGTTCAAGACTCGGAGGTCCATTAACCGGTCTCTGTTTCGGTTTAATTATCTTCTTAGATGGCTGGAGAACCGTTACAGGAAATATTATCGGCGATATAATGGGTGCAGACCTCGTTATCAAAGCTTTACTTGCAATTATATTAGGTGTTTTAATCGTAATTGCTACTGCAATTGTTAACAGAAAAGTAGAAGTATATGCAAGAAACAAGTACGGGCCATACAAATAATTAATAAAGTAATGGTGATAATATGGATATTTCAAGTATTATATTACCTCTTGTTGAAATCACCCTTGCAGGAGCAATTATCAACGCAAGTGTTCACTTTGTTCCAGTAGGTGGTGCACCAGCTGCGATGGCTACTTCAACTGGGGTAGGTACCGGTACAACACAGTTGGCTGCAGGTGCAGGTTTCACAGGTTTATTAGCAGCAGCAGGAATGGCTGCACAACCTGGCATAATAGCTAGCAATCCACTTCACGCACTTTTGATTATGTTATCAGGTGCTGTTGGTGCTATGATTATGTTAGGATTAACCATGTTAATAGGTCAGTTAATTTACGTTTACGGTGTTGGTATTGTACCAGCAGCAGATAAATGTGATATTGACCCCATCACAAAAGACCCACAAAGTGCATTTATCACTCCAGGTACAACTGGACACGGTATTCCAACAGTATGTTTCGTTAGTGGACTAATCGGAGCAGCTTTAGGAGGAATCGGTGGAGGAATGGCTTATGTAGGTCTTTTAGGATTAGGATTTACAATACCTGCAATTGCGGGAGTATTAGCAGTAGGATTCTTCTTTATGAATGCAGTTCTTGCTTCATATAACATTGGTGGTACCATTGAAGGTTTCCACGACCCTAAATTTAAGAAAATGCCTAACGGAGTTATTGCTTCAACAGTGTCATCATTAGTTGCAGCTTTAATATTAGTTGGAATGTCAATGGGACTTTAATTAAAAATTATGAGGTGTAATTATGTCACATGGTGGCGGAGGACACGCAGCAGAACTATTTCCTGAAACTCAAGTTCTAGGGATTGGTCTTGTACTAGCATTAATCGGAATGTATATTGCAAACTTTCTTCCAGAATATGCAATGTTAATAGGCGGAGCATTAACTGTTCCAGCGTGTGTAGCGGGAGCTAACACAACAAGAAAAGTAGCGGCATATGGTTTAGGTACTGGGGTTCCTTCAATTGGTATGGTAAGTTTAGGTATGGGTACAATATCAGCACTCGCAGCTGTATATTTACCAGTAGCTTTAGGAATCGACTCAATGGCAACACCAATAATTGCTGTTATCGTATCATTATTAATCGGTGCAATCGTAGGTAAATTAACACAAAACCCGGTAGGTATGAAAGTGCCTATTATTGTATCAAGTATGATAAAATTATCATTAATGGGTGCTTTATCAATTTTGGGATTCTGTACTGCTTTTGCAGGCGGATTTTCAGCAAAAGTATTCATTCCGGGTGCAATAGAAACAGGAATGATTGGTTTAGCATTTATTGCAGCAGGTATTGCAATTTTACACCCATTCAACGCATGTTTAGGACCTAACGAAAGTCACAGAAGAACAATGTACCTTGCAATTGCTTGTGGTTTATTAGCATGGTTAGTATTCGCAATTTCAAAATTAGATGCAATATCAGTTGTTATTTCAGCAGTTTTATGGGTTGCAACATACGCTATGTTTGTAAAAATGTCTTTGAACGATGCTTCAGATGTTTTATACACACCAGAATTGCCTAAGAAAGAAGAATAAGGTGATAAAATGGAAATTGTTAAAGTATGTCCTGATATAAACGTAGTATTGGACATCGATTCAGGTTTAATCGCAGAAATGAGAAAAGATATTCTTGTAACTGACTTAAAACCTGTTTCAGCAGAAATAGAACAATTAGAAAAACTTGCGATAGCATTGGAAAATTCATTAGACCCAAGAAACGCACCTATGAAATCATATGTTGGTAGAGAAGGTACGTACAAAATTGGAGGTTTATTCCAAGGAATGTTCTTCGGTTTCTGGATTGCCTTGTCAATTTTAATGCTCGCAGTATTCTTAATCATTAAAACGGATTTAAGCCTAATAGGTCTCTAAATTGTTTAATTTTGACACGGAGGTGCTAAAATATGGCAGATAAAAAAGCCCCTGCAACAGGATGGCCTGTTGCTAATGGTGAATATGTTGTAGGTAATCCTGAAAGCTGTGTAGCTGTTGTTACATTGGGTTCACACGGATTAGATGAAGCAGCTATCGAAGCAGGTGCAGCTATTTCAGGACCTTGCCACACAGAAAACTTGGGTATTGAAAAAGTTATCGTTAACTACATTTCAAATCCAAACATCAGATTTATGGTTGTGACAGGTTCAGAAGTTCAAGGACACATTACAGGACAATGTTTCAAAGCTCTCTATGAAAATGGAATTGGTGACGATGGTGGTATTATCGGCGCTAAAGGAGCTATTCCGTTCATGGAAAACGTTGGACAAGAACCAGTTGCAAGATTCCAAAATCAAATCGTTGAATTAATTGATATGATTGATTCAGAAGATAAAGGAAAAATTCAACAAACAGTTAAAGACTGTATCTCCAAAGACCCTGGTGCATTTGAGGAAGATGCTATGGTTATAGACCTTGAAGGTAAAGCAGGTGGGGCAGGAGAAGAAGAAGGTTCTTCAGTTAAAATAACATCTCCTGAAATGGCAATAATTGAATCAAGAATGAGAATAATCTCAAAACAAATTGAACAAGCTGCAATTGTTAACAAATACAACTCTGGGTATTATAACGGTAAAATCCAAGGTGTTGCAATAGGTTTATTCTTATCACTTCTTATATACAGTATGTTATTAATTTAATTATTAATTTAGCCAGTATTTAACCATTAAATTGATGATTAAATAATAATTAATGATAATTAAGGATAATTAAGGATAATTAATGATTAAAACTGTATATATGAATTAAACACGGATTGGTATCTAAATATATTAATAATTAATAATTAATAAAATATTAATAATAATTATGTTAAATTACCAATTAAAAGTTTGAAATTAATTAAGTTAAATATGTAAATACTAAATCAAACCAAACATATATGCCTTCCAGGAGGTGCTAAAATATGGCAGATAAAAAAGCCCCTGCAACAGGATGGCCTGTTGCTAATGGTGAATATGTTGTAGGTAATCCTGAAAGCTGTGTAGCTGTTGTTACATTGGGTTCACACGGATTAGATGAAGCAGCTATCGAAGCAGGTGCAGCTATTTCAGGACCTTGCCACACAGAAAACTTGGGTATTGAAAAAGTTATCGTTAACTACATTTCAAATCCAAACATCAGATTTATGGTTGTGACAGGTTCAGAAGTTCAAGGACACATTACAGGACAATGTTTCAAAGCTCTCTATGAAAATGGAATTGGTGACGATGGTGGTATTATCGGCGCTAAAGGAGCTATTCCGTTCATGGAAAACGTTGGACAAGAACCAGTTGCAAGATTCCAAAATCAAATCGTTGAATTAATTGATATGATTGATTCAGAAGATAAAGGAAAAATTCAACAAACAGTTAAAGACTGTATCTCCAAAGACCCTGGTGCATCAGAAGAAGATGCTATGGTTATAGACCTTGAAGGTAAAGCGGGAGAAGCGGGAGAAGATTCAGGCGATGGTTTTGCTATTGAAGGTATTCCTACAGTATCAGAACCAGATCTCGAATATGTAAAAAAATTAAATGAAAGTCTCGACTATAAAGTAGGACTTATCACAAGAGATTTGGGTCTCGCTTCTGGAGTTCAGTCTGAAAGTCTCACCGGTTTATTATATGGTACGATATTTGCGTTAGTATTTGTCGCAATACCATTAATATTAAAAATTGGATTATAAATATTGAGAAATTAATAATTCCATCATTAAATTTATAAGGTGATTAGATGGCTGAAATTCCTACAGTAATAACACCAAACAAGGAATTCAAAGAATTACAGAAAAAACTTGACGAAGTTGAAGATAGAGTTGAAAGAACAAATGCTGAAATCTTCCAAAGAACAGGTCAAAAAACAGGAAGAGATGTAGGTATTGTACTTGGTTTCGCAATTGGAACCGTATTATTATACTCATTAGCAGGAGCTTTGCAGTTCTTCAATCTTATAAAATAACATTGTTACAGAGGTGGAATAATGTTCAAATTCGACAAAGAACAGGAAATTATTGAATTAGCTGGTGCTAGATTTGGAGGACAACCAGGAGAATGTCCTACCGCATTATCAGGTACCATATTTTACGCTAGACACAAAATTGTAGAAGATGCTAAAAAAGGTATCTTCGATAAAGCTGCTGCTGAAGAATTAATCAACAAGCAAGCTGAAATGCAAGATATCACAGGTAATTCCGCATTAGTGCAAGTATTCGGTGGTTCAGAAGAAGCACTCGTTAATTACATTGACTTCGTAGCTGATGTATGGGATGGACCTATGTTATTGGACTCAACATCTGGTAAAGCAAGAATGGCTGCAGCTACAAGAGCTACAGAAGCTGGATTTGCTGGACAATGTGTTTACAACTCAATTAACGTTTCAATGGACGAAGAAGAGTTCCAAAATTTAGTTGAAAGTGATTTGGAAGCTTCAATCGTTTTATGTTTCGACCCAATGGACCCTTCAGTAGAAGGTAAATTAAACGTTTTAAACAACGGTGGTAAAACAGCTGAAACAGGTATGTTAGAACTCGCTGAAAAAGCAGGTATTAAACACCCATTAATTGACGTTGCTGTAACCCCTATGGGTAATGGTGCAGGTCAAGCTGTAAGAGCTTCATTCGCTGTTAAAGCAAAATTAGGTTTACCAGTAGGTAGTGGTATCCACAACATTCCATCAGCATGGGACTGGTTAAGAGAATTCAGAAAAGGATTAAGAGAAAACGACAAAGCACAGTTATCAAAAGACGTACACCACGTGTGCGACATTGGTGCTAACATTGTTCAAACAATGGCTTCAGGAGACTTCGTTCTCTACGGTCCAATTGACAACTCACAATTAGCATTCCCTGCTGTAGCAATGACCGATATGATTATCGCAGAAACAGCTAAGGACTTAGGTACAACACCTGATGAAATACACCCATTACACAAATTAATCTAATTAAAACATTAATTAATTTGTTTATAATTTTATACTATTTTTCTATTTTTTTGAATAATTGAAAAATTTAAAAGACATTTTAAGAAATTTAAATGATTAATTTAAAATAAAAAAACTATTTTAAAACCATATTTTAATCAATAAAAAAAAAAGTAAAAAAGAAATATTATAGTTTATCATAGAAATTAATAATTAGTAATATAAGTTAATTAATTTAAACTATTAAACTTCCAGATTACTGCCAAATCTTTTAAAGCAGTCATTATTTTAGACTTTTCGCCTTCAATGAGTATTTTAAGGTCTTCTTCACTACTTTGCGAAAATATAATACCATTATCTTCACTAAGTTCTCCTAAAATTTCAGGATGCAGTTCTACGGGCATTTTTACACGAATAATTTCGGTAGACTTTCTTTTTTTAACTTCTGGATTATAAAGAGTCTGTTTTAAAGGAAATTGGACATCTAATTCTCCTCTTGAAGCTTTTCCGAGTCTATCCAAAAAGTTTTTTGCAGTTTGCTCATCACACATACCAAATAATGCACCTTGTAATACAGATATTTCTTTTTCCGCATCCATTAATACATTAAAATCTGCGTGTTCATCTAAAATATAATATGTCAAAATATTATTTGCAATTCTTAATCTATCGAAATATTCTTTTGGAATAGGTCTCTTCTTCGAAAGTTCTAATGTTAAATCATTCAAAACAACCCATTTTTTATCTATCCCTTTTGCGTCCTTCATCGCTCATCATCTCAATGTAATTTTTTAATATTAATTTAGAATCATGATTCAATACAGCTCCAAATTTTAGCAAGTCGTCTTCTATATCTTTAATATGCATATTCTTCTTCAAAAAATAAATTTGATAGCTATCAGTACCTTGAATATTTAATATGGCAACCGTATGATTTTTAGAATACAAATCTATACGTTCCCTATTAGCTTTAGCCTTCATAGTTCCAGAAACTTCCGGAGAATTTAGGACTTCATTGGAGTCGATTATTGTAAGTAGTTTAGCTATGAAATTTCCGCATCTGCAACGTTCCATATTTTCACCTGCTTACCTTTACTTTTTAATTCCCGCCTATATTTTGAATAATCTTTTAGTTTGAGAATATATAAGTTTAGCGATTTTAATTAGATTATCATCTTGGTTAATTTCTTGGTTAATTTCTTGATTATTAATTATATGATTACCAGGATTATTAGACTTATTAATAACATTGTTATCTAATTTGTTTTTCATATTATTAAAAACGTTGCAATTATATTCGTTGTTTTTAGTATTTGTTGAATCAAATACCGAATTATAAATTTTTCCAAATTCATCCATTACCTTTATTACATTTAAAGGTTCATTTTGCTCCCCTTTTACGGGCGATACAAATGGACTGTCTGTTTCCGAGAGCGTATTTTTAAACAAATCCATACCATATTTATTTAAAAGTTCCGTTATTAAATTTTTATGATAATCTGAAAAACATAATTGTGTTGAAATTGAAATATAATTATCATTATTAATTAATTCTTCTGCAAGTTGTTTACTTCCACTAAAACAGTGATAAATAATTTTTAAATCATTTTTAGTAATTTCCTGAATTATATCATATGCTTTATCCTCAAAACCTCTTGCGTGTATCACTATCGGCTTATCAAGTTCCATTGCTAAGTTTAAATATTTTCTAAAAATTTTTTCTTGCTTTTGTATATCCGTAGGGGCTGTTATCCCACTATCAAGCCCTATTTCACCCACTGCTACGACTAAATCCTGATTTTTTTCAATAAATTTGTAAGTGTCTTCAACCACTTTCCAATCTGACTTTATTCTTGAGGGGTGATATCCCATAGTAATATCGATATCTTTGGGATATTTCTTTTTTAGTTCGAGTGCCCTTTTACATCCACCCAAACTTTCCCCACTTGTAATCATTCTTACATTGTTGTTTATCGCCCGATTTATTACTTCATCCCTATTTTTTAGTCTACGATATTCCATATGGCAATGTGCATCAATATAATATATATTTTTACTATTTTTATTGTTGCTATTACAGATATTGGTATTATCGATATTATCAATATTATTATTTTTCAAATTTTCACCATAAATACTAAAAATATATAACAATTATATAAGAGTGTTGTATTATACATTATTTTAAATATTTTCTAAATATATGTGTAGATTAATTTATTAAGTTATTATTTATTTTATTAATTTAGTATTTTATTATTAAAATATAGCATTATTAATTTTGGTGATTTGATGACTTCCGAACTTTCAAAAATTAAAAAAACATACGAATACAAAAAATTTATAAGATGTTTAATTGATGAATTATTGATTAATAAAGAAAAAATCGACGAATTAGATGCAAAACGTAAAAAACAAAGAGTAGAAGATATTAAAGCAAAATGTCTTCGGAAATTTAATTTAAATATAGGATTTCCCCCAAATTCCGACGTACTTGCTCTTGCTACAGATGAAGAAAAAAAGAAACTATCGCTAATCTTACGAAAAAAACCTATTAGAACACTTTCCGGTGTTGCGGTTGTTGCTGTAATGACTTCACCTGAACCTTGCCCACACGGTAAATGTGCTTTTTGCCCCGGAGGTAAGGAAAGCGTATTCGGAGATGTTCCCCAAAGTTATACGGGAAAAGAACCTGCTACTATGCGAGGAATTATGTATAATTTTGACCCATATGTACAAACGTCTGAAAGATTAAAACAGCTTGAAAATGTAGGTCATCCCACAGATAAAGTGGAACTCATTATTATGGGCGGTACATTCCCAGCTCGAGATACTTCATACCAAGAAAACTTTATAAAAGGCTGTTTAGACGCTATGAATGGAGTAATCTCTGAAACACTTGAAGAAGCTCAAAAAATAAATGAAACTGCTTCACATAGGTGTGTTGCTCTTACCATTGAAACACGTCCTGATTACTGTAAAGAAGAACACGTTAATGAAATGTTAAAATTAGGTGCTACCCGTGTTGAATTAGGTATTCAAAGTACGTATGATGAGATATTAGACTTTGTAAAAAGAGGTCATTCGGTTTCTGAATCAATTAAAGCTACATCACGTCTTAAAAATAGTGGTTTAAAAGTATCTTACCACATCATACCAGGTTTACCACATACGACTGAAGAGATGGATAAAGAAAATATTAGGCGAGTATTCAATAATCCAGAGTTTAAACCTGATTTAATAAAATTCTATCCTTGTTTGGTAATTGAAGGTACTGAATTATATGATTTATGGAAAAAAGGAGAATATAAACCGATTACTGACGAAGAAGCGGTTGAATTAATCACCTATGGTAAATCGATTATGCCGAAGTGGATTAGGACATCACGTATTCAAAGAGATATACCTGCAACAGTTATTGATGAGGGCGTTAAAAAGAGTAATCTCGGAGAATTGGTATATAATAACCTCGAAAAGAAAGGTATAAAGTGTAAATGTATAAGATGTAGAGAAGTAGGTCATGTTTGCTACAAAAAAGGTATAAAACCAGATAATTCAAGTATAAAATTACTTATTGAAGAATATGAAGCAAGCGGGGGAAAAGAATTCTTTATAACCTATGAAGATATTAAAAACGATTTATTAATCGGATACTTAAGACTTAGAATTCCAGATATGAATAGTGTTTTTAGACCCGAAATAGATGAAAATACCGCTTTAATAAGGCAAGTGCACGTTTGTGGGCAGCAACAAGAATTAGGTTCTAAAATAGAAGATACTAAAAATTGGCAACATAAGGGTTATGGCAAATTAATGCTTGAAGAAGCTGAAAAACTTGCAAAAAGCCTTGGAAAATCTAAAATATTAATAACAAGTGGTATTGGAGTCCGAGAATATTATAAAAAACAAGGTTATGACCGCATAGGTCCATATATGGGTAAAAAACTAAATTAAGTTAAAACCTTGAACTTTTTATTAAAAAAATAAAAAGAAATAAAAAGAAATAAAAAGAAATAAAAAGAAATAAAAAATAAATTGAATAATCGGTGTATTTATAAATTTTTAATCTTAAAGTATTATTTTAAGATTATTGTATCAACCAACCTAAGTAATTAAACAATTATTTAATTACTTACTAATTAATTAGTATATTATTTAGCATTTTACATATTTACAGTTTTATTATTGCTTTTATGATTGCTTTTTTGCAATATTTAAATTAATTACTTTATTTATTTTAGTTAATTATTTTTACTAATTTTTGACAGATATTTGTTAAATTAGTCTAAATCGTGTTTTTCCTTTATATAATAACAGCACAATAGTGATTTCAAAGTTTTAACATCCTGATATACTATAATATTTGGCATTTCGTCATATGGGCATATATATTACTTATAACCAAATTTAAGATATGATTGTCTAATATTTATTTTTATTTTTTATTTTTGAGATATTCATATCTTTTAATTTATATAATACAACCAACCAATTTTATATAAATAAAATTTATGAATATCCAATTTATAACTCTAATATAGGTGTATGATTAATTAATATTAATTATAATATTGATAAAAATTAAATTAAAAACCTAAATCAGCGTTATACTGCAATAGATGAAATAGTAAGTATCCCTACTACATAAGCCACTAATTTAACAGTGCCATTTCCTCTAAAAGGTCTTAACATATCATTTTTAAAATTTTTAAATCCATTTTCTATTGAATTAATCATAACATCACCTAAAATACATTTTATTATCGATATATTTTGATAGTATAGAGTTATATTTTATGAAAATTATTTCTACATATACTACATTACTAATTAACCGATTATTGCGAATAATAGTATAAAATAACTAATATATATAAGTATTTGTACATTATAAATCATTATAAATGTTTTTAATGAAAAATAATGACAAATCATTGAGTTTTACAATTATTAATAATGACAAATTATGTAAATCCATATTTAATTTAAATTATATATTAGTGGATATAATCGCAGATATTGGGGTAAATGGCGAATATTTGGGGATACTATATGTTTAAAAAAATTATAAATTTAAATATATTGTTTAAATAATATTTAAATAATCAAAAGATACACATTATATTAATTAAAGTATAAATGGTTAGAAAACAATATATAATGTAATAAAAAATAATATATGCAATATCATAAATTAAGTTAAAGCAGATTATGATGATAATATGAACGAAGAAGATGAAAAAGTATACTATAGCCTGAAAATGAGAGCTTCGAATGAAAAAAAGCATATTTCGGGTGCTGAAAGACTCTTAAGAGCCGAAAAAGCCGAAGGTATTGAAAAAGTAGCTTCAGAATTAATACATCGTGCACTTACACATGAAAATGGGATACCTGATTTCATAAATTTGAAAGTTGAAAAAGTATGTCAAAAAATTAAAAAAATACCCCACATCCCAATTGTTTATAATAAGGACAATATTGGCACCATAAATAATAAAAACTATGAAATGACTTGCAAAGATAATTCAAGACGTTATGCTCACGATTTATTAAAAAATAAATTTAAAGAATTTGATATAAATGACGTACTAAGTGAATTCTTAATTAAATTGGGTTTTGAAATTATTGATGAAGGGGGTATGCGTGGAGCTGCAATAATATCCCTTGATGGCTCTCGATTGGATATTGCATTTAATGAAGAAGTTGAAAAAGGCGTTAGGGTAAAAAATATAGATACTGATGACAGATTAAAGGATAAGATAAATAAAAATGAATTATACACTGACAGAACCGTTGATGCAATAGCTATTGCTTCAAAAGTAATAGATTTAGGCATTGTTGCAGAATTATGCACTTCAGATAATCCCTCATACACTACAGGTTATGTAGCTACAGAAGACGGATACTTTAGAGTTAAAAATTTAAAAGATTCTGGAGAGACTGGTGGTAGAGTATTCTACGTATATAATTTAAATGAACAATTACTTAAAGAATTAATCGATAATTTAGAAAATAAACCATATTTAATATATTAAATATTAGTTATTATGGGATAATATGTTAAAAAATAAAATTAATAAGGAATTAGATGATATTAAAAAAAATAACTTATACAGGTCTTTTAAGAATTTTTATAATGATAAATACGTCGATAATTTAGAAAATAATGAAAAGATATCCAAAAACTTTTCATCCAATGACTATTTAGGTTTATCAAATAATAGAGAGATACTGAATGTTATAAAGGATGCTTTAAAATATGGTTCAGGTTCTACAGGCTCACGTTTAACGTCCGGAAATATCAATCACGAAGAACTTGAAAAAACAATATCTAAATTTAAAGATACTGAATCATCCCTCGTATACTCTTCAGGATATGCAACTAATTTGGGAGTAATAAGTGCTTTATGTGCTAAAAAAGATTTGATACTAAGCGATAGCCTTAATCACGCCTCAATTATAGACGGGTGTAAACTTTCAAAAGCTGAAAAAATCATATATCCTCATCGTGATGTAGAATTTATTAAAAAGATTCTTGAAGATGAAAAATTTATTTCGCAGTTTGAAAATGTTTTTATAATTACTGATGGCGTATTTAGTATGGATGGAGATATTGCACCTATTGATAAGTTATTTAAACTGTGTAATGACTTTAATTGTACTTTAATCGTAGATGATGCACACGGAACCGGCGTTTTAGGAAAAAAAGGTAAAGGAACTTTAAAACATTTTAAAATCAAAGCTAATGAAAATGTCATACAAATTGGCACATTATCCAAAGCTAATGGATTATTGGGGGGTTATGTAGCAAGCTATTCAGAAATGATAGATTATTTAATAAATAAATCACGTAGTTTTATTTATTCGACGTCATTACCTCCGTATGTAATTACAGGAGCAATTAAATCTTTTGAATTAATTGAAAATAAAGATTATGTTTCTAAATTACAAAAAAATGTAAAAATTGCAAATAAAATTTTTAGTGGCTTATCGTATGGGATAAATACATATAATTTTGAAGATAATTATAATAAACATGAAACTCCGATATATCCCCTTATATTTGGTAATGAAACTATGAAAATGTCTAAATACTTGGATAACCTTGGTTATCAGTGTATAGGGATTAGATATCCCACAGTGGCACGAGGTAGTGAACGAATAAGGGTTTCGATTACATCATGCCATAAAAAAGAGGATTTTATCAATTTAAAGGAAGAAATTGATAATTACGTTAAAACGCATATATAATACCTATCAACTTTATTTTTATTTTTATTTTTAGTTTATTATTTTTTTAATAAATATACTAATTAACTCAAATCATGGTGATGTTATGCTATTTATTACAGGTACTGATACAGATATCGGA